>JAEWWY010000186.1 GCA_023458835.1 Bacillota bacterium | reverse complement strand
CGCTCCAGGGATTCCATGGAATCAAACTCTTCCATCAGGCATAGATCGCAGGATCTTTCGGTGTGCGCGCAATCGATACCTACCTCCAGGGAAAGCATTCCTTCAATCTTTCCCGCCATGGAGCGCAGCTTCTGCGCGGCCTCCTCAAGATTTGCTGGGGATTTGTCCTTGAGCCAGAACAGAACGATATGGCGTACCATCTTTTTCTCCTTTTCAGCGCGTTACTTTCCGGCAAAGTGCATTGACACCTGCCGGATTTCTCCATTATAATGCAAACGGACATAAGTGGCAATGCCATGAAGATTCTTAGAAACGGGGTCACTACATGACGCATGTATCGGCGGCGCAAAGGGCAGTGGAGGAACTGCTCTTTTTTTCCGTGAAGAAGGGGCTTGTGGAGCGGGAGGATATGGCGTTTGCCAGGAACCTTATTTTGGATGTAATGCATCTTGATGCGCCGGGTGAAAAGGTGACGCTTGATCCGCTGCTGGAAACGGCTACAGCTTATTTGGACAAGCTGCTGGACGCCGCTGTGGGCATGGGCCTGATTGAGGATACGTCCACCGAGCGGGAGCTGCTTGGCACACGGATCATGGGCTGCGTAACGCCCGCGCCGGCCATCGTCCGCCGTGAGTTTCAAAGGCTGCGGGAAACGCGGGGGCCGGAAGCAGCCACCAGGTGGTTTTATCAGCTTTGCCGCGACTGCGATTATATACGGGTGGATCAAATCAAAAAAAATATCCGGTATTTCGCGAAAACGGATTGCGGTGAATTGGAGATTACCATCAACCTTTCCAAGCCGGAAAAGGATCCCAGGGAGATCGCCAAGCTGAAAAGCACCCCCCAGTCGGGCTATCCCAAGTGCATGCTGTGCATTGAGAATCCCGGTTACGCGGGGCGGCTGAACTTTCCTGCCAGGCAGAACCACCGGGTGGCGCCTGTCAAGCTTTCGGGGGATGAATGGTATTTTCAGTACTCGCCGTATCTATACTACCCGGAGCATTGCATCATATTCAACGGCGAGCATGTGCCCATGGTGATCAGCCGGGCTTCCTTTGAGCGGCTCTTTGATTTTGTGGACCAGTTTCCCCATTATTTTATCGGCTCCAACGCTGATTTGCCTATTGTGGGCGGCTCCATTTTGAACCATGACCACTTTCAGGGCGGAAACTACGTTTTCCCCATGGACAAGGCCGGGGACCGCTGCGCCTTGATATCCCCCGTGCCCGGCATCCAGGCGGCAGTGGTGGATTGGCCCATGTCCGCGCTCTCACTTACGGGCTATGACAGGCAGACGCTTATTTCCTTGGCCATATGCGTGCTGGAAGCCTGGCGCGCTTACAGCGACCCCGAAAGGGGAATCCTTGCCCGGACCACGGAAAATCATAATACGATCACGCCCATTCTGAGGAAGATGGATGGCGGTTACCGGCTGATGCTGGTGCTGCGCAACAACCGCACCACGGCGGAGCATCCCCTGGGGCTGTTCCATCCCCACGCGCCGCTGCATCACATCAAAAAAGAAAACATTGGCCTGATCGAGGTGATGGGGCTGTTCATCCTCCCGGGTCGCCTGAAGGAAGAACTGAAACTGCTGGAAGGCTACCTCACCGGGGAAAAGCCGCTTGTTGCGCCGCCCGCGTTTGATCCCTCCTTCAAGCATTTTTCCTGGATTACGCAAATTGCTGCGGGAACGGGAACGAAGTTAACCCCCGATGCGGCGCGCCAGGCACTTGAAACGGCTGTGGCCGACGTATGCAGCCATGTGCTGGCGGATGCCGGCGTCTATAAGCAAACGGAGGACGGTCAAAAAGGCATGCTGGCTTTTTTGAGGACAGCAGGCTTCAAAAGCCTGGAATAGCTTGACGTATCATGCCCATGACGTATAATGGTTTTGTAAGCAAGCGTATGCTTTGAACTGTGAAATGCTGGCAGGAGGATGCAGATGCCTAAGAAACCGATATTATCCAAGCCGCCCCTGACGGACGCGTTTTTTGCTCCGCTGCCTTTAAAGGCAGTGCGTCCCCAGGGAGAGCTTTTGAAAAGCCTCAGGGAAGCCGCCCGCTGGGTGAAGCAGATGGCCTGGGAGGACGAGCGCCTTTTGGGCTATGCTTCATTGGCCTCGCTGGTGGATGACCCGGCGCTGACGGAAATGGTGAAGAACCGGGTGGATAAGATCCTTGACGCTGCGCGGGAGGATGGTTCCCCGGAGGCGGGAATGGATCTGGCCGCCCAAGCAGCGCTCATCCGCGGGCTCATTGCCTGGTACGCGGCCACGGCGGACAAACGGGTTTTGGTATATTTGCTAAAGCGGCTGCAGTATGTGCTCCGCAACGCCGAAAAGCTGTTTGCGGATTTGGGCAGCGCAGCGCTGACGGGGGAATATGGCTATGCGGCTATTTGCCTGTACAATTGGACAGGCAAGAGCTTTCTTTTGCATCTGTTGGAAAAGCTTCGGGCGCTGGGGCTGGATTGGACGGGGTTTTTCCATACCTTCCCGGTAACGCGGCCTTTCCAGAAGCATATTCCTCCGGAGGAGATGAAGCAGGGGCTTTCTTCGCAAGACGCGCAGACGCGGCTGTATTATGAAAAGCAGCAGATCATGGCCGACGGGCTGGCGCTGGCCAGGGGGCTGAAAACGCCCGCTGTTCTCTCCCGCTTTTCAGGCAGCAGCAAGGAAAAGGAGGCCGGAAAAATCGGCCTGGAAAAGGTGATGCGCTATCATGGCACGGCCCATGGCCTGTTTGCCGCGGAGCCTTCGCTGATGGGCGGCGATCCCTCCTGCGGCATGGATGGCCGGGCGGTGGCGGAAGCCATGTTTTCTTTGGAGCAGTTGCTGACCTCCCAGGGCGGCGCCTGGTTCGCCGATGCCTGGGAGAAGATCGCCCTGAACATATTGCCCGCTATGGAAAAGAACGGCCGCGTGCGGCCCTACCAGCGGGTAAACGGGCCGTTTATGATGGAGAATCCGCCTGCCGCGGAGATAGGCCCCTGGGTGGATGCCTGGCTCAAGGGCACCACGGGCTATGCATCCGGCCTTTGGATGGCCGCGAAGGAGGATGGGCTGGCGCTGATGGGCTATGTACCCTCGCTGCTGCGCTGGAAGATAGGCGGCACGGCCCTATCCATCCTCGTGGAGGGGAAATATCCCCTGGATGGTGAAGTGACCATATCCATACAGGCAAAGAAGCCCGTTGCTTTTCCGCTGCATCTGCGCATTCCCGCCTGGGCCCGGGAAGCCCATGTGCAGGTGAATGATGCGGGTGCCCAAAGCGCCGAGCCCGGCAGCTTCTTTGTGCTGAACCGTACATTCAGCAATGGAGACAAGGTGCGTATATCGCTGTCCATGCAGCCCAGGGTCACCCGCTGGCACCATCAGAGCGCGGCGGTGGAATATGGGCCGCTTTTGATGGCGCTGCCGGTGGATGGGGAACAGCCCCTGTGGCAGCTTGCGCTTGACCAGCGGGCGGAAATGATGGCCTCGCTTGCCGGTGAAGCCGGAGAGGAAAGGCTGGCTGTTTCCGCGGTGTTTAAGCAGATTCCGGGCTGGACCCAAAAGGGGGACAGGCCTCAAATGCCCCCCATTGCACCGGAAACGCAAGGGGAGGCACGCAAACTATTCCTGACGCCCTATGGGGAAACGGTATGCCGCATGGCCCAGTTTCCCGTGACCCCGGAGGCGTAATATGCGCATACCCGACCTTCGCCTGGCCCCCATGGCAGGGGTCAGCGATTGGCCTTTCCGTCTGCTGTGCTTTGAACAGGGCTGTGATGGCGCCTATACGGAAATGGTCAGCGCCATGGGCTTGAAATGCGCGCCGCCCGGAAATCTGGCTACCGCTCAGCTTCTGGAAACGCATCCGTCGGAAGGCCCCGTCTATGTGCAGATCTTCGGCAAGGAACCGGAGGTGATGGCCTGGGCTGCCGCGCGGCTGGAAGAATCCGGGCGGTACCACGGCATCGATATCAACATGGGCTGCCCTGCCCCGAAGATTGCCGGCAGCGGGGAGGGCAGCGCCCTGATGCGGGAACCCATGCTTGCGGCCAGGATCATGGAAAAAGTGGTGAAAGCCGTCGCGATGCCTGTTTCCGTGAAGCTGCGCCTGGGCTGGGATGAAAGCTCCATCAACGTGCTGGAATTGGCCAGGGCTGCCCAGGAAGCCGGCGTGAAATCCGTCATCATCCATGGCCGCACCCGCAGTCAGCAATATGGGGGCAAGGCGGACTGGGATCAAATTGCCCGGGTAAAGCAGGCTCTGTCGATTCCCGTATACGGCAACGGGGATGTATTCCATGCCCAGGACGCGCTGCGTTTATGGAAGCATATCGGCTGCGACGGGCTGCTCATCGGCCGGGGCGCCATGGGCAATCCCTGGATCTTTTCCCAGGCGAAAGCCCTGTTCAGGGGCGGGGAAGCGTGTTTGCCCAGCCTATCCCAACGGGTGGAAACGGCGGTGCGCCATGCCCGCATGATGGCTGCCTGGAAGGGGGAAAAGGTGGCGGTGCGGGAAATGCGCAAGCATGTGGGCTGGTATGCCGGCGGCCTGAAAGGCGCCGCAAAGCTCCGTGCTGCCGCAAATACCGTGCAAACCATGGCGGAGATGGAAGCTTGCCTGACGGGGTGGCTTCACCTGGCCAACATCGTGGAGGAAATCTCCAGTTGATGCAGGGTTTTCCACGGTCTGATCGTTCCATAAGATAGGGAATCCACCAAAGGAGTATTTCAAATGATGAAGCGCCTGCCCGGCAGTTATTTTGTAAAGCTTATTGCTCTTATGCTCATCGGCTGTTTTTTGTTTTCCAGCGCCATGGCGGAGGGGGAGCCTTCCCTTCATCCCATGCTGGAGGAATGGCTTGACCGGATAGAGGGCGGGCAGGCGGCAGATATCACCATATCGGCCACGCTCCATGATCTGGTGCCGTATGGGGAAGAGACGGTGGCGGCCATGAACCGTCTGCTTTCGGAATGCAGGCTGCAGATCGGCTACCAGCAAGGCGAACAAGGGGAAACGGCCAGGACACAGCTTATCATTGGGGAGATCCCCGCGATTGATTATGTTACGCGGTCGGGTAGTGAGATGCTTGCTCAAACCTCGCTGCTGCCCGGCCTAACGCTCAAAAGTGAATCAGGCCCGCCGCTTGAAATCCTTTTGGGGGAAGGTATGGAAATCCCCTTCTGGGCGGCGGATATCCTTGACCCGAATGACCTGGCGGACAGGATTCCGGATGCGCTGAGCGGGCTTGCCGCCTTTGGGCAGGAAAAACCGGGTTCTTACCGTCTCTCCTCCATCGGCACAGCGAAGAAGGCGGTTATCTATACCGTGCCGGAAAACAGCGTGCAGCTTTTGAGGGATGGCTTTTCCCTGCTGGCGGATGCGCTGCGCTTTACGGAAGCCTCGGCGCTTTTAAAGACGCTGACCACGGCCGGCGACGCCGTCATCACTCTTTACCAAAGCGCGGATGGAGCAAACATGGGTCTTGGCGTGAATGCTGTCATGGGCTTTGAGAATATCGCTCCCCGAAAGGTGACCTTCCTGTGGGTATTCAAATCCGATGAAAAAAACTGCCTGCATTCCTTAAGCCTGAAGGCGCCGGCGCAAAAGGGATCGGATAGCCTCACCGTTGCAGGGGAAATGACGCTGGAGTCCCTAAAAGCAAAAAACCGCCTTTCCTTCAATATGGATATCAAAAACAAGCTGAACGGCCAATCCGGCAGAACGCTATGGAAAGGCCAGTTGGATTGCCTGATGGCGGAGGATAACCAGCGCCTGGAGGGGGAGGTCAAACGCACCTATACCGATCCCGAGGATACGGACCATATCCTCAGCATCAAGCCCAGCCTGCTCACAGTAAAAGCGGGCGGCGAGGTTTCCCTCAAGGGAAGTGCCCGCATGGTATGGGCCAGAGGCAAGGCCACTCTTACAGATGTGACGTTTTCCCTGATGGCGGACAAGGCCGCCGGCGCTTTGTGGGAGGAAACGTCAGATATCCTTTCCCTGGACGGGCTTGGGGAAAATGAACTTGCCGCTACTGGGGAAGGGGCGCAGGCCGCGGCGGCGGAGGCCGTCTGGCGGGCGGTCATAGCGCTCCCCAAGGAGTGCCTGACGCTGGTTTCGAGAAATATCTCCCAGGAGGACTGGGAAAGAATAGTTCAGGATGTATTTGTGGTAACGCAATGACCGGGGAGGGATCAAGGGTGAAAAAGCGTTGGCTGGGGCTGGCAGCCGCGATCCTGTTGGCTGTTTCGCCTGTACTGCTTTATGGAGCCTGCGCGGAATCAGCGCTTTTGCATAAGATGCAAAGGCAGTTGGATGCCGGTTCCGGGCTGAAGGGGACCGTTGCGGTTTCCGGGCTGTCTGGGCTTGATGGGCTGACCTTGGATGCGCAGTATATTCTGCAAAAGGTTCAAAGCCAGTTGCTGCTTTCCATGAAAAGCGGCGGCGGAGAGCTCGCAAAGGTTGTGCTATACGGGCAGGAGGGCGCCATGGCGCTGGATGCGGGGCTTGCATCCGGGAAGCTGTACGGCCTGCAGGGCGGCTTGGAGTCGCTGCTAAACCGCCTCGTGGTTGGGGAAAAGGGAGGATGGCAGACGCCCGTGCACACGGCGCTGTGGAACATCCTCAGCCCGGAGGATGAGGCGGATGGTGCGAAGCTGAGTGAGGCAGCCGTACCGTATCTCACCAAAATTGACTTGTGGATGCAGGGGTTCGCCGAAGCCCCGGTGCTGGAGAAGGACCCTATTGGCGTTTCGGTCATGAAGGCTGCCTACCGCATTCCTGCCGCCGCCTTCAAGGCGGAATTGAAGCAGTTGCTGGTAGACCTGCTGGCTGACAAGACGCTGCTGCCGCTTTTGTGGGCAAAGATGACGCCGGAGCAGGCCAACCTGTACCTGAACCCGGCGCTGCAAAGCTTTTACTTTGCGGCGGTGGATGCGCTGCCCCTTCAGGGCGAGATTACCATGCAGCGCCGCATTACCACCATGGGACAGCTTTTGGAAACCTCGCTGTCGCTGCCCCTTCATGGCACGGCAGGGGGACTTACGCAATTGTCCTTTATCAGCAAGGTCATGGCCGATGGGGACTTGCTGGACTGCACCCTTGAAACAGCGGAAGGCACCCTGCAGGTCACTGCGCTCAAACCCGCGGCGGTGCAGCCGGACACCCTGGCGTATTCGGGCGTGATCCGCTATCTCCCCGCGGAGATTCCCAACTGGCAGGTGGATGCCACTACGCCGCAATACGCAGGAGAGGCGCTGTCGGTTTCCTACCAGGCAACGTATGTAACAAAGCTGTCCACAGACGCGGATGGAAAGATCAGCGAAAGCTATACGCTTACCGTTGATCTTGCACCCGACTGGAGCCATCTTGACAAAGAGGTGACGGAAGAGATCAAGGCGCAGTATGCTTTGACGGAGCCCGTGAAGATATCGGGGTCTGTGCTCCTTACAAGCGGGCAGGCGCGCAACGCCTCCACCTCGCTGGACGCCCAGGTGCATTTTGTGAGCGGCGGGGCGGATTGGACACTTGGCGGTCAGTTCAAAACCACGCCGCCCTGGACCTTTCAGCCGGTGGATATGGCGGCGGCCCAAAAGCTGGAGAGCATGACGCAGGAACAGATGGACGCCTTGGTAACGGAGTTCCTCAGCAAGCCCGGCCTTTTGCCGCTCCTTACGAACTTGATACCGCTGGACCAACAGATTCCCGGAACCGTGGGATGATCTGCCCAATGCAACAACTCCCTCGCAACAATGCGGGGGAGTTTCTATATATCGCGTTAAAATGATATGGACGAAGACATGGATGCATTGATATGGACAGCGTTGTTAGCGGATGGGCATTTCTTCCCCGGCCTATCGATAGCCGCTGCTCGGCGGGCGCTTGATAAACGCCCCTACGACATGGTTTGTTTATTGGCTTCACTTCCGGGGCATATGCGGGACGGAGGAAGGGCCAATAAACTCTTTGCAGCCGTAGGGGCGATTATCAATCGCCCGCCTGTACCGGTACATATCAACCCTGCTTTTCCGCAACAGCCGCATGTTGTTACGCGATTGTATCAATGCGCATAGGCTTTGGAACAGCATCACACCCTCAGCGCCCTGTTGACCTGCCTGGCTACCGCCGCGGCCCCTGCCGCCTTTACCAAATCCAGGGGCAAAAATGCCAGGAAATAAATATGAATGAGCGTCTTGAAGGCAACCGGCTTGGATTGGTACAGCGTAGCCAGCAGCGCCACATAAGGAAGCGCGATCATATACACGGAAAACACGCCTGCCACGGCCGGCAACAGGTAAGAAAACCGCTTGCCCCTCCATTTCTTGTGAAGGAAGGCAGTCATAAAAGCAGAAAACACAAAGCCCAGAAGATAACCGAAATTGGGCGTAAGCACTGTTTGCAATCCGCCGCCCTGGGAAAAGACGGGAAAGCCCATAAGCCCCAGCAGCACATAGGCCACAAGCGCGCCCAAGCTGCAGGCGGGCGGCAATATCAGCCCTGTAACCAGCAAAAAAAATACCTGTGTGGTAAATTGCACCGCCAGAAAGGGAAGGGGAAAGCGCAAGTACGCGCCTATGACCATCAATGCGGTGCACATGGCGGAAAGCGCCAGGTATTTGGTCTTTTGATGCATGACATCGGTCCTCCGTAAACCTATAATCGAGATTTGGTTTACGCAATTATAGCGTGAAAGAATACAGCCGTCAAGCGGTATGCTTCTTTCCTGCGGATGAAATGCATACATATGGGAAGGAGCCTTGCCAAAGGAGGGTCAAACATGAGGGAGCAGCCTAAAGAGAATGCGCAAGCAAAGGGGAGCGATGGCCGTCCCCACGGAATCTCCCTGGAAAACAGGAGCAGGGCCGTTTTGAGCGGCGTCAACGATGTGAAAAGCTTTCATGAGGAAGAGGTGGTGCTGGAAACAAACGGCGGCGAAATGGTGATCACCGGCAAGGGCCTGCACATCGCCAAATTAATGCTGGAAGACGGAAGCCTGGTCATGGATGGGCGCATTGATGCCATCGCCTATCAGGAAGGCGGAAAAACCAAAAAGGGCGGAAACGTCTTGGGCCGCATGTTCAGGTGACAAGCATGGCACCATTTTTTGAAACACAAAATCAGGCATGGGTATTCCTGGGTATGGTCTATCTGGGGCTGGGGCTGGGGCTCATCTATGATGGGCTGGGCCTTTTGCGAAGAACCGGAAAAAAGGGCTGGGCCGTTGTAACGGATTTATTCTTCTTTCTTGTGGCCGGAGCGGCGCTGACGCTGGCGCTGGTGATGACCGGGCAGGAGGGTTTGCGGCTATATGCCCTTTTGGGGCTTGTGTGCGGCGGCATCATTTATTTGCTGGGCCTGCGCAGGCTGATATTCGGTGTGGCCGCTTTTATCAAAAAGCGGATCGGCGAACCAATCAAGCAAGCCATGGCCAGATCAAAGGAGCGCAAAGAAATCAGGAAATCGGCGCGGGAAGGCAGGAAAAAGGCGTAAGGCGGCGAATACATGATGGAAACAATTTGGGTTGGGGGTGGGCCTTGCTATGAAGCAGCCGCGCCGTATTCGCTACACGACCTTGTTCCTGTTGCTTGCGGTGATCGGGATTGCCTTTGTCGCCACCAATCATCATATACAATCCAGCATACAGAGGATGGCAAAGCAGGAGAGTCAGTACCGCATCCAGATAAGCGGCGAGCAAAGTAAAAAGTTGAAGCTGGAAGCGGAATTGAGTGTTTCCGGCACGGATGCCTATATTGAAAACCAAGCCAGAACGCGCTTTGGGTATTTGAAGCCCGGCGAGCTGCGCTTTGTCATCACCAACCCGGAGGCGCTGAATTCCAGCGGAGCACAGACGCCCCAGCTTCAGGTTGTCAGCGGGGG
>JAEWWY010000185.1 GCA_023458835.1 Bacillota bacterium | reverse complement strand
CAATGTGCCCGTGCGGCTTCACGGCACGCTGTACTGGGATTTTCCAAGGCTCATGCACGAAATCCATACCGGGCTTCAAAAGGCCCGCCAGGCCGGAGCTTATGAAAGCGTGGCCCTGGACACCTGGGGCGTGGATTTCGGGCTTCTGGATGAAAAAGGGTACCTGCTGGAAAACCCCGTCCACTACCGGGACCTGCGCACGGAGGCGGCTGTGCCCTGGGTGTTTGAGCGCATTTCAAAGGAAACGCTCTATGGCATCACCGGCATCCAGCACATGCCCATCAACACCGTATTTCAACTGGCCGCGCTGAAAAAGGACCGCCCGGAGCTGCTTGACCGGGCGGCTACGCTGCTGCCCATGCCCAACCTGATCGCCTATTTTCTGACAGGCACAAAGCAGGCGGAATACACCATGACCTCCACCACGGAGCTGATACATGCGCGGGAAAACAACTGGTCCCATGAGATATTGGAAAAGCTTCATCTGCCGCCGGATATCTTTCCGCCCGTGGTGCAGCCCGGCGTGCCCTGCGGCCTGCTGGACCCCGCCTTGTGCAGGGAATTGGATATCCCTCCGGTGATGGTGTACAACACTGCCTGCCATGACACCGCCAGCGCCGTTGCCGCCGTGCCCGCCCCGGAAGGGGATTTTCTGTTCCTGTCCAGCGGCACCTGGTCGCTGATGGGAACGGAGACGAAACAGCCTGTGATCACCGGGGAAAGCCGGAAAAACAACTTCACCAACGAGGGCGGTGTTTTGGGTACCATCCGGTTTTTAAAAAACATCATGGGGCTTTGGATTGTGCAGGAATGCCGCCGCCATTGGGAATTGAAGGAGCCTGTCTCCTTCGGCCAACTGGCCCTGGAGGCGGAGGCCGCCCCGCCCTTTGCCTGCTTCATCGATCCGGACGATCATTGCTTCCTTCCGCCCGGGGACATGCCCGAACGTATCCGGCAATACCTTGTAAGGACGGGGCAGCCTGTTCCCGAAACCCGCGGCGGACTCGTCCGCTGTGTGTATGAAAGCCTGGCCATGACATACAGGTCTACCGCCCAAACCATCTCCCGCCTTACCGGCAAAACGTATGACGCCCTGTACGCCGTGGGCGGGGGCACCCAGGGCCAGCTTTTGATGCAGATGACCGCCGATGCCATGGATATGCCCGTGATGGCGGGGCCGTCGGAAGCCACGGCCCTTGGCAACGCCATGATACAGTTCATCGCCCTTGGCGCGATCCGGGATGTGGCGCATGGCCGGCGCATCGTGGCCGAATCCATTCCCTGCACAGCCTATCTGCCCGGGAACGCAAACGTCTGGGAGGAAGCGTACAGGCGGCGGTTTTCCCAATAAATCGAGACGACGGAGGTTGTTATGGCACAAAACGTACTTCTGCCCCAACTGGGCATTTCCGAAGAGAGCGCGGTGATCGGCGAGTTTTACGTGAAGCCCGGCGATGCGGTCAGCGTAGGCCAGCCGTTGTTTTCGCTGGAAACGGGCAAGAGCGTGTTCGATGTGGAAAGTGAATATGCAGGAACGGTGCTTGCGCTTTTATGCAGCGTTGGCGATGAGCTGCCCATCAAAGCGCCGGTGATGGCCATCGGCCAGCCGGGCGAAAAAGTGGCTGCCGCCCCCCGGGTGAAAGCTTCGCCTGCCGCTTTGGAGGCGCCGGCCGCCCCGAGGCCGGAACCTGTTCCCGCCCCCGCGTCCTTGTATCAGGCGGAGGCCGGACCGGAATATGCCGCCAGAAAGCTTGTTTCGCCCCGCGCCCGCGCGCTGGCCGGAAAGGCCGGGGTGGATGCCGCGTTGGCTATGCCCACCGGCCCCGAGGGGCTGATTATTGAGCGGGATGTGAAAAAGCTGCTGGATGAGGGCGTTGCGCCTGCCGCGCAAGCACTTCCCCCCAAGGCGGCCGTCTCCCCCGCGGATAGGGCGGAATTTGTGGATGCGCCGCTGTCCACCATGCGCAAAACCATCGCAAAAAACATGATGGCGTCGCTTGCAGGCATGGCGCAACTGACCCACACCTCCAGCTTTGACGCTGGGGAGATACTTGCCTACCGCGCAAAATGCAAGCAGGATCCGGTGATGAGCGGCGTGACCATCGGCGACATGGTGCTCTTTGCCGTCAGCCGCACCCTTATGGATTTCCTCGATATCAACGCGCATTTCCTAGGCGATGCGATCCGCCGGTTCTCCGGCGTGCATCTGGCCGTGGCGATGGATATTCCAGGCGGGCTGGTGGTTCCGGTGATCCCTGACGCGGACAAAAAAAGCCTGCTGGCGATTTCCAGCGAGTGCAAGGAGCTGGCGCAGAAAAGCCGCGAGGGCACCCTAGCGCCGCAGGCCCTGTCGGGCGGCACGTTCACCGTGTCGAACCTTGGCAGCCTTGGCGTGGAGCACTTTACGCCCATCATCAACCCGCCGCAGGTAGCCATCCTGGGCGTGGATTGCGCGGTGCTCAGGCCCCGCCGCAAAGCGGACGGCAGCGTGGAGTTTTACGACGCCATCGGCCTGTCGCTCACCTATGACCACCGGGCCGTGGACGGCGCGCCGGCCAGCCGGTTCCTGCAAGCGCTGTGCAAGAACCTTGCTTCCTTCACGTTGCTGCTGGGCAAATAAACTGGGAGGCTGCTATGTACGATTTGATCATTCTGGGCGGCGGCCCGGCAGGCTACCGCGCGGCCGAACGGGCGGCCCATGAGGGTTTGAAAACACTCCTGTTTGAAAAGCGGGCGCTGGGCGGTGTGTGCCTGAACGAGGGCTGCATCCCGTCCAAAACGCTGCTGTATTCGGCCAAGCTGTATGATTCCATGAAGGATGGCTCGGCAAAGTATGGCGTAACGGCTGAAAACGCGGTGCTTGACCACGCGGCTGTGGTGAAGCGGAAAAACAAGGTGGTCAAGCAATTGACCGGCGGGATCGCCATGCAATTGAA
>JAEWWY010000184.1 GCA_023458835.1 Bacillota bacterium | reverse complement strand
ATTGGCGGAAAAGCATGGGATTTCCGTGCCCGTCAATCAAATGCTGTATGACAGGATCATGCAGATCGAAGCGGGATACTGATGCCTTGCATGCCCTTATACTGATTCAAAACTTTAACGCACCGATGCGCATAGGTTTTGAAAGGGAAGTCAATCAGGCTGACAATCTGCGGAGCGCGGCTGCTTTCTATGGACAGGCATGGATGGCTGCATTTATGCTTTGGTTATGGCATGAAACAATCCGTTTCATCCACTATCTGCGCCGCCCTCCGGCGGCAGGATGGCTGGCAATAAAATTCAGCGCTGGATCGGCGCTGTTTTTTATTTTTCGCAAATTCCCTGATGTGGGTGCATAAATCCAATATTTCTCCCTGTTTCGTGCTGCTTTTCCATGATGCCATATATTGTGGGTTGTTCTGACTGCACAAATATACTATAGTAAATTAGCACTAAATTAGCAGAAAGGGGCTTTCTTGCGAATGAAAGCGAACCGGTTTCTCAAGGCGCTGGGCGCTGGGCTGACGGTGCTGATCCTGTGCACCGTGTCCATGGGCGCAGCCGCCGCGGCCGACACGTCAGAGCCAACCAAGCCCGCCAAGCTTAAAGCGTCTTCCGCCGATACGGCTTCCGGGCGCCTTGCCGCCGCCGATAAGGGCGATGCAGCCACGGGCAAAATCATTGCCGGTTATTACGCCAGTTGGGCGGCCTATTCCGGCTATACGCCCAGCGAAATCCCGGCCTCCAAGCTGACGCATATCCTGTATGCGTTTGCCAACATCAGCAGCTCCCACAAGATCGTTCTGGGTGATTCCGAAGTGGACAAGAAAAACTTTGCGGAGCTTCGGGAGCTGAAGAAAAAATATCCCAGCCTGAAAACATTGATTTCCGTAGGCGGCTGGGAATGGTCCGGGCGCTTTTCCAACGTGGCTTCCACCGCCAGCCGCCGGGAGACCTTTGCCTGGAGCGTAGCGGAATTTTTGGCTGTTCACGGCTTTGACGGGGTGGACATCGATTGGGAATTCCCTGTCAGCGGCGGCAAAGCGGAGAATGCCTACCGGGCTGCCGACAAGGAGAACTTTACGCTGCTGCTCAAGGAGCTGCGGGAAAAGCTGGACGCCCAGGGGAAAAAGGATGGCAAGCATTATCTGCTGACCATTGCCGGCGGCGCGGGCGGGGAGTACGTGGGCAATGTGCAAATGAAGTCCATCGGCCAATACCTGGATTTCGGCCTGGTGATGGCCTATGATATCCATGGCTTTTCCGACAAGTACACCGACCATAACGCCCCGCTGTATGGTTCCACCGCGGCTTCACCCCAGTTTGTTTGGAGCGTGGACCAAGCGGTAAAGGCCTGGCTGGGAGCCGGTTTCCCCAAGGCCAAGCTGGTAGTAGGCGTGCCCTTTTACGGCCACCGCTACAGCAACGTGCAGGGCGGCGGCACAGGCATTCTCAAGACGTATAAGGGCTATAAGTCACTGGATTACGACGACATCGTCTCCCAATATCTAAGCGACAAAGCCTATACCCGCTACTATGGGGCGGCGGGCAGAACGCCCTGGCTGTTCAACGGCTCCGTCTTCATCACGTATGAGGACGCCGCATCCCTTAAGGAGAAAGCCTTGTATATCAAGAATCAAAACCTGGCCGGGGCGGGCATCTGGGAGCTGTCGCAAAATGCCGACGGAACGCTGCTCAATACGCTGGACAAGCATTTGAAATAGGATTTATGGGCTGTCTCTGGCGTACAGGGTATGGACGCAAATGCTGCTTCGATCCGCTGCGGAACAGGAGCGGTCAAAGGGGGATGTTTAATTTTCCATGTTTTGTGGTACAACATAGCTAGCGCTCCAACTGCCACAGGGCTTGCCATTCCGGCAGCCCTTTCCATCGCAATAGCCGGAACGTTAGGTCAACCACAAAACAAAGGAGTGAAAGCTTATGGCACTGCAGCTATTTGTTAATTTCAACGGCAACTGCCGCGAGGCGGTGGAGTTTTACGCCAAGGTGTTCAGGACTGCCGCACCGAAGTTCATGACATACGGTGAAGCGCATGATGACCCGGAGATGGGGATATCTGAAAAGGATAAGGACCTGATCATGTTCACCAGCCTGGAGATTGAGGGCGCCGATGTCATGTTCTGCGACAACCCTCCCGGAATGCCCTTTGTGATGGGCAACAACATCAGCCTGACGGTCGTTACCAAGGATGAGGAGGAGATCAGGCGGCTCTTCCAGGCGCTGAGCGCCGGCGGCGAGGTGGTGATGGAGCTTCAGGAAACCTTCTGGAGCAACCTGTACGGCATGGCAAACGACAAGTTCGGCGTCAACTGGCAGTTCAGCCATGACAGCGGCAAGGAATACGGGAACAGCTAAGCGCAGCGGCAAACATAAACCATTTAAAAGCCTCCTGAAAGGGAGGCTTTTAAATGGTCTGCCCGGCATGATTGCCGCTGCGGCTGGACGGGCGACACGCAGTTCGCCCGTCCACCTGCAATGGGTTTATGGGATCTTCTTTCGGTTCCTGCATGTTTCGGCAGGGAAGCTAACAAACAAACTGTGCCGTAGAGGCGATTATCAATCACCCGCCGGTGCCGGTTTGCATCAGTGTTGAGTGAACCCTGGCATCCATATTCCCAGGTCGTGGCAGTGAGCCCAATCAAGCGACCTGTCACTCTAGAGCTTTGTAAAAATGATGCGCTTGTTGTGCGTGGCAGGCGGGCGATTGATAATCGCCCCTACGGCGTAAAGTGTATATTGGCTTTTCTTCCAGATGTTGTATGCTCCGGCAGGGAAGCCAAAAACATATTATATCGTAGGCGCGGACTGTGTTCGCCCGCCTTGTACACTTGACAAAAGCTGCCTGAGGGCGCCGGGGCTCCGCCCGGCTTCAAATAAACAGATTCACGTTGGATTCCTCGGCATCGCCCAGGTAGGCGCCGACGCCGGCCAGCTCCACACCGTCGATGAGCTCCTCCTTGCGGATGCCCATCACGTCCATGCTCATGGTGCAGGCTACCAGCCTGACGCCGTTTTGCATGGCTTTTTCCATGAGCGTTTGCAGGGAATCCACGTTTTTTCCGCGCATGACCATCTTCATCATGGCGGTGCCCATGCCGGCCATGTTCATCTTGGAAAGCTTCAATTTGTCCACGCCCCGGGGCATCATTCCCCCGAACATGGCCTCGATGAAGGATTTTT
>JAEWWY010000183.1 GCA_023458835.1 Bacillota bacterium | reverse complement strand
CCAGTGTTCCTGCGCAGCCTGATTACATCCTTCCAGCTTCCGCTGCTCATCACGCCCCTCCAGTCCGCCCTGGCACTATTCGTGGCGGTGCTGCTCACACGCCGCGGCACGCGCTTCATACAGTTCTTCCGCACGGTTTATTTCATACCGGTGGTCATGTCCTTCGTGGTGGTGGCCATGTTTTGGAAGAATATGCTCAACACCAATTTCGGCGTGGTGAACGCGCTGCTGTCGCAACTGGGGCTTGCCCGCACCGGATTTTTGACGGATTCCAAGGTGGCCATCTGGTCGGTGGTGCTGGTCTCCATCTGGAAAAGCTGGGGCTGGTATATGGTCATCTTCCTGTCGGCCATCAACGAGGTGCCGCAGGAGCTGTATGAATCCGCCGGCCTGGACGGCGCGAATAGCTGGCAGCAGTTCAGGTATATCACCATCCCCGGCATCCGCCGCGCGATCCTGTTTGTCATCATCATATCGACGATGAACACCATCAAGCTTTTTACACCCATCAAGGTGCTCACCGACGGCGGGCCCAACAACGCCACCCAGGTCATCGTGCACTACATCTGGGGCACAGCCTTCAGGAGCGGTGATTTCGGCTATGCGTCGGCCATGGCGGTAGTGCTCTTCCTCATTATTCTGATGATCTCCGTGGCGCAATACAAGCTGCTGGAAGACAGGGGGTAGGCGGCATATGACAAGAAAGCTGTTATCCGCTGCAAAATATATCTTCCTGAGCCTCATGGCCCTTATGGTCATCGTCCCGTTAACCTATGTGGTGATCACGGCGCTCACCCCCCTGGAGGACATCGGCAAAAGTGTGTTCCTCCCGTCGCGCCTGTCGCTGCGCAACCTGCGCACCGTGCTGTATGAGACCCAGTTTGTAAAATACATCGCGAACACGCTCTTTGTAGGCATCGTGGTGGTGTTTGGCGGCATGCTTTTGAATTCCATGGCCGCCTATGGTTTTGCCCGCATCCGCTTTCCCGGCAGCGGCCTGTTCTTCATGCTCCTCATCGCCACGCTCATCGTGCCCGCCGAGGTGCTCATCGTGCCGCAGTATATGCTGGTCAGCCGTTTCAAATGGATCGATACCTACTGGGCCCTTATCGTCCCCGCATTGGCGTCGGCCTTCTACATCTTTTTCCTGCGCCAGTTCTTTCAGGGCCTGCCCGGCGAATTGGAGGATTCCGCTTCCATAGACGGCTGCAACAGGTACCGGACATATTTGAGCATCATGCTTCCCCTGGTGAAGGCGCCTTTATTGACTGTCGCGCTGCTGACATTCTTCGGCGTCTGGGACAGCTTCCTCTGGCCCCTCACCGTCATCAATACGCCCGCCAAGTACCTGATTCAAATTGCCATCAGCGTTTTGAACACCGAAACCTTCAGCGACGTGGGCGCCCAGTTCGGCAACGTTGTTCTTTCGTCGCTGCCTATCGTGCTCCTGTTCCTGTGGCTTCAAAAGTATTATGTGGCAGGCATTACCTCCGGTTCCGTAAAGGGATGACCTGTAAAGAAGGAGAAATGAATGATATGGGTAAAATCAAGCTAAGGCCCGCCCTGGATCCCTCCGGCTTCTGGCTTATCGGCCCCAACCCCGACCTGGGCGAACTGACGGGCGTCCGGCAGGAATGCGTGGATCACCACGTCTTTCCCTCCAGCGACGGCCGCTGGCATCTGTGGTCCTGCATCCGCGGCACAAAGATCGGCCGGCTTTTGTACCATTGGGAGACGGCGCATATTTCTGATGAAACGTGGCAGCCCACGGGGGAATGGTTCCGCGCCGATCATGACGCGGGGGAGAGCCTGATGGACTGGCGGGATGAGGAATGGCTGCAATCCCCTTATGTAATCCGGGAGGGCGGGCAATATTACATGTTCTACGGCGGGCATGGCACAGGCGTGAACGAGGCGGGCGAGCCTTGCTCCGAGCCCACGGGCAGCCCGGAACGGCTGTCCTGCGACACGGCCATGCAGATGTGCCTGATGACCTCCCCCGACGGCCGTCACTGGACGCGCTACAAAAATGAACAGGGGCAAAGCCGCCTGTTCATCGCGCCGGGCGAGGTGCGGGATCCCTGCCTTTTGAAGGACGGCGATATCTGGCGGATGTATTATGCCGGCTGTCATGGCGGCCGGGCCGGCATCCCGGGCATGTACATGCGCACATCGCAAGACCTGATCCATTGGTCGGACTGGAAGCTGATCCATACCGACATGAACCCACCCTTTGGCGCCGGCCGCTGGAACCAGGAATGCCCCCATGTGGTAAAGCGGGGCGGCTATTATTACCTCTTCCGCACCGAAAACTACACCACGCCCCGCACCCATGTGTTCCGCAGCGAGGACCCGGAGGATTTCGGGATCGGTGACGCCAGCTCCCATTACGTGGGGCTTTTGCGGGTCGCCGCGCCGGAAATCATCGTTGACCCCGAAACGGGGGAGGAATACATCACATCCAATCACAATTTAAAGGGCGGCACCATGATCACCAGGCTTCACTGGATTCAGGCGTAAGGGAGGGGACCCATGCTTACCATCGCGCTGGTGGACGATCAGCAGCCCACGCGGGAAGGCCTGCGTACGGTCATTGAACGGGAACAATGCGGGTGGCACGTGGTTTGGGAGGCATCAAACGGCGTTGAGGCCCAGGCGCTGCTTCGTGACGCGCCTGCGGATCTGCTGATTACCGATATCCGCATGCCCGACATGGACGGCGTGGCGCTGATGCAATGGCTCCAGAAGCGGCGCGTGGACACATTGGTGGTGGTGCTCACCGCGTATTCGGAATTTTCCTACGCCAAGGCGGCGCTCAAGTGCGGCGCCGTGGGATATCTGCTCAAGCCCGTGGATCCAAAAGAGCTGTTTGAAGTCATCCGCCAGGCCGAGGAACTGCTGGCCCAGCGGCAGCAGCGCCTGATGGAGCAGCAGCGCATTAAGGAGGATCAGGAGCTGCTGCGAAGCCTGGTGCTCACCAGGCTTCTAAACGGCGGCTATGCCGATGAAAGGCAAGCCCAGGCCGATCTTTTGCGGGCGGAATGCGCCGTTGCCCAATACGCGCTGCTCTCCTGGGATAAAAGCCTGCCCGCCCCGGCGGTGGAGAAACTCCTCCGCCAGGCGGAGGCAGCAGGCTTTTTTTGCCATCCCCTGGTGGACGAGCAAAGGATGGGCTTTGATTTTGTATGGCGGGACGCATCTTGTACTCCCTGCTGGTCAGATTGGCGCAAGGCATGGCACAAAGCGTTTCCAAAGGGCGGCTGGGGGCTGAGCGATACCCGGGAGCTGCTTTTGGACGCGCCCATGGCCATCGGCGAAGCCTTTGACCGCTGGGCGGGGGAGGAGGACCCAAGGGAGGATTGGCCGGAGGATGATGAGGTGAGCTATCCCTGCGAGCTGGAGCACCGGTTCGTCTTCGCGCTGAAATCCGGCGACGGCCAGACGGCTCGGGATGTGGCGCAGGAGCTTGCCGCACGGCTGTTTTCTTCCCGCAAAAGCAATCTGTATGACCTGAGCATGATGGCCAAGCGCTCCATTTGGGCGCTTAACCGCATCGGGGGGAAAACTCCGGTATGCAGGCCTGGTCCGGAACCTTCCTTTGCTGGCCTGCTCACCAGGGAGGAGCTGCGCGCATGGTTTCTGGACCAGCTTTCCGCCATCCGGGAGCGGGAGCTTTCCCGGCGCACCAAAGCGGGCAACCGCATCGTCGAGGAGGTCAAAAAGATCGTTCACCAGCGTTATCCGGAGAATCTCACCGTAAGGGATATCGCCCAGGCGCTCTACATCAATCCCAGCTATTTAAGCGAGCTGTTCAAACTGCATGCGGGCTGCACCTTTACCGATTATCTTACCAACTATCGTATCTTAAAGGCACAGGCGCTGCTTCAGGCCGGCAACAAATACGTATATGAGGTGGCGGATGCGGTGGGCTACAGAAATTTCCGGCATTTCAGCCAGGTATTCAAGCGCATCGTCGGATCGCTGCCCAATGATTACCGCAAGTATACCGGCTAAGGAATCTTTCATCCAAATCATGATTTTAGGCGAATGACTTGTCTTTGAAATGCAATACTAACAGTGAAATTTCAAAACAGGGAAAGGAGCCTTACTATGTCGCAGTTGAATCAGATAGAGCTGCAAAACCTCCGGCATCTCATCGGGGCGCATGACACGGCGGTGCAAAAGATGCAGGCCTATGCCCAGCAGGCAACGGATCCGCAGGTGAAAGCCTACTTCCAAAAATCCGCCCAGGATGCCCAAACCACAAAGCAGCAGTTGATGTCATTCCTGCAGTAAAGGAGGGAAGATTCATGTTCCAGGAAAAAGCCATGGTCAACGATGCGCTGTCCTCGGTGAAAAGCAGCCTCACCTTTTATGCCAACACCATTTCCGAATGCGCCAATCCCATGCTCCGCACCACCATTCAGCAGATCAGGGACAAGTGTGAGGCTTCGCAGTACGAGCTTTACAAGCTGGCCCAGACAAAAGGCTATTACAAGCCCGCCGTGATGGCAAAGGACGACGAGGTTCAGCAGACAAAAATGCAGCTTCAGGGCCAGTGACCGGCCATTGCAGAAGCCGTGAAATTCAGCCGCACTCCATTGCAAAAGGGGTGCGGCTTTCCATTTTCATCACATCATATTGCCTTGACCTCGGCGTTTCTTTTTGGTTGACAATTGACAACTTTAAATTTATAATAAAGTTGTTGCAAAAAAATGGAGACAAAAACGGAATAGAAATATATGATGAGATCCGCCTTTTTGTCTCTTCCGCGGGCATCTTTGCCCAACGCCGAACCTACGTGACAGGCCGGAAAAAAGGAGGGAAAAAGGATGAAAAAATGGATCACGTTTGCTCTGTGCCTTTTGATGCTTGTGTCCATGGGTTTGCCCGCCCTGGCTGCGGATGAGAACCTGCGGGCATCCATCACCGTTTGGTTTACGCCGCTGAACAACACCATGGAAGAGGATATGGAAGAAATTCTGCTGCCCAGGTTTGCGCAGCTCTACCCCAACGTAGAGGTGGAATATCAGTTGCTCACCTGGGAGGGCGTGACGGAAAAGCTGGAGATAGCCATGAGCACCGGCACAACCCCCGACGTGTTCCTGGATGGCACGGCCCGCACAGCCAAGCTGCCGGTTACCGGGCTTGTGGAGGATGTGTCCGATGTGGTGGCGGCTTTTGACGACTGGTATGACGCGGTGCTTTCCATCGGCCAGGCGGATGGGAAGCATTACCTGGTGCCTGCCAGCACCATTGCCTGCTCCGCTCTTTCGGTGAACGTGACGCTGGCCAAGGAGCTGGGCGTATATGATCTTCTTCCGGAGGACCGGGAAAGCTGGACCTTTGACGACCTGTACCGCTTCATCGAGGCGGCGTCCGTCGCCGGGAAGGACAAGGGCATCTACGGAACCACGCTGTATGCCGGCTCCCAGACCAGCGACGACATCATGTATACGCTGATGCTGTCCAACGGCGGCAAGATCATCAGCGATGACGGGAGCCAGTGCCTTGCCAACAGCCCCGAATGCGTAGCGATTGTGGAAATGCTCAAAAAGATCAACGACAATGGGTATTGCGTGCCGGGAGCCGGCAGCCTGGAGGCGGACACAACATTTTTCCTCAGTGAAAAGGCAGTGCTCTGCTTCAATTCGCCTGCCGCCAACACCATGATCCAAATGCAGAAAAATGTTGACGACGGCCTGATGGACCGCGTTCCCGAGATCCGTGATTATGCGGTCCCCACCGTGGATGGGAAGCCGGGCATGAACAGCGCATCCTGGGGCGCCAACTGCTTTGCCGTGTTTACGAACGATGGTGATGCGGATACCATCGCCGCTGCCAAAGCGTTTGTAAAAACGTTCCTGGATACGCCGGAGATGGCGCTGGCGATCTGGAATTACACCCCCACCTATACGCCCGTGCGGGAGATCGGGCTGCAATATGAAAACGAGAATGAACTGATTGCGCGGGAGGTTTCCATCCGGGCCCAATGGTCCGGGAAGTACAGCAACTCATCCTTCGGCATCCTGGAAAGCTACTGGCCTCAGGTCAGGGTCTGCTTCTATCCGGAGCTGCAGGCGGTGTACGCCGGCACAAAAACACCCCAGGAGGCCATGGATTCCTTCAAGGCGAACGTGGATAAAATCTTATCAGCCCGGTAAGGAAATTTCCGCGAAAGGGTAACGGAAGCGGGGCTGCTGTTCCTGGCACGGCAGCTCCGTTTCCGGTACATGCAAGGGAGGCCGTCCTATGCTCGCCCCTCAAATATCCCTGAAATTGAGGCGAAGAAAAAAGATCAAAAACATTGTGGCCTGCTATCTGTTCCTGCTGCCGTGGCTTGTGTTTTTGACGGTATTTACCGTCTATCCCTTTGTATACGGCTTTGTGATGTCGCTGTTTCAGGTGACCTACAAGCAAAGCACCTATGTGGGATTTTTGAATTTTGCGGAGCTTTTCCGTGATACCATGTTTCTTGGCGCCATTGCCGCCACCTTGAAGATGTGCCTGATCATTATTCCCGGCACCGTTGCAGTCTCCCTATGGATCGCCG
>JAEWWY010000182.1 GCA_023458835.1 Bacillota bacterium | reverse complement strand
AGATAAGCCAAAACCATGGCAACCAAAGCGGTAACGATTTGCTGCACCTGCCTAAGCGCGCCCGTAGCTAGCATAGCATAAAACGTCTTTCCCTGTGCGGAGGAAAGCATAAGCGCCATGCCGGCCGCGATGACGAAAAACTTGATTACAGCACCCGGAACGCCCGCCAGAATCCAGGGAATAACGGCAAGCTTGCCCGATTTCTGGAATCCGGGCCCGGGTACGAGGCCATAGAGCAGCGCCAGCACCACGTTGCCCGCTATTAAAAAGGGCAACATAGGCGCCTGGGCATATCCCTGCAAAAGGGCTACCAAAGGCGCCGCAACGGAGATCATCAGGCCCGACCACAGGCTAACCAGGGTGGCGGCCAGAATCATGCAAAGGTTGACCAGGGTACCAATGATATAAACCGACACGTCCGCAGGAATGGGCAGAAACCGGATATACTGAAATACCACCGTCAGCGCCAGCAGCGCCGCTGTCATCACCATTCGCCTGATATCCTTCGAATGCATCAAGCATCCCCTCCGCTTTCCGTTTTCTTGCGTATCTTCACCGCTGTAAGGGCGCTTTTCACCTGTACGCCCTTGATATTTCCCAGCTTACCCGTCATGGCCCCGATACGGCCATTGGAACCTTCCACGATCAGGCCGATGACACCAATGCCCGTCTCCTTGTCCGGCACACCGATGCGGCCCCTGATCATATCAGAAAACTCGCCAAGAATTTGATTGATCCGTGCGGCCTGTTCCCGGTCCTCCACCACAAGCCCCACAAAGCCCAGCCGTTCCTCCTCAGACATTGACTGTTCTCCTCTCAAACCAAAAAAAGGACAGCGCGGCAAGTTACCGGCTATCCAATTGAATCAGCATATGGCTTCCCCCTTCCCTCTCGGGCCTTGGCGCACCTTGGCCCTCAACCAGGAGTATATTTCCGCCCGCTCGCCCGCACGTAAACCGCTAGGGTTTGCCTGGGTTCCCTGTTACACGGATAATCCGCCCATCTTTTCCCGAAGCACTTCCACGGCTTTTTTCAGTTGGGGATCATTGATATCTCCCGTTTCATACATGCCGTTGTCGCCTTCCGGCAGCTCGGCTACCACATTGGGGGTAATGCCCGTCTTGTGCACCTTGTTGCCATTGGGCGTAAGTACTGCGCTACGGTCAATTGCATCCCGGCGCCCTTATCGCCCACAGGTATCACGTACTGGATGATGCCCTTGCCATAGGAGGTAACGCCCACGATGGTGGCCGCGCCATGATCCTGCAGCGCCCCGGCCAAAACTTCGGAGGCGGAGGCGGAGTTTTCATTCATGAGCACCACCAGCGGCAAATCAATCTTCCCTGCCTGGGCGGAAGCGTATTCCCGCTCGCCTTTGCGGTTTTCGGTATAATAGACAGTCACTTCCGGCAGGAACATGTCGGCGATGGCCACAGCATCATCCACCCAGCCGCCGGGGTTGTCCCGCAAATCCACGACAAGGCCCTTGGCCCCGTCGCTCACCAGCTTGTTCACCGCATCGATAAAGGCCACACGGCAATCCCCCGCGAACTCGAACAGGCTGACAACGCCAATGCCCCCCTCCAGCATCACCGATTCCACCCGGTTCACCTGGATATTGGCCCTTGGCACCGTAAAGGTCAGCGTTTCGTCACCGCGGCGGACAGTCACTTCCACGGTTTGGCCGACAATGCCCCGCATGATATCTACCGCATCCTGCAGGTTGTAGGCATCGACGGCCAGGTCATTCACCTGCATTAAAATATCGCCCTTGTGGATGCCTACATCCTTGGCAGGGCTCCCTTTGAACACCCGGCTCACCGTGCACAGAAGCGTATCAAAGTTGGCGGAGATCTGTATGCCGATGCCGGCATACTTTCCCTCGTCCTCCTCCCAAAGCTCGGCGTATTCCTTCGGGTTATAGTAGAATGAATAGGGGTCCTCCAGGCCAAAGAGCAGCCCGCGCTCCGCGTTTTCGATAAGCTTGGACACATCAGGCTCCTGGTAGTAGTATTCCTCCACCACCTGAAGAAGCTCGTCCAGCTCTTCATATTTCTTAAAGCGCTCATACTCCTCCTTGGAGATGGTGACGGTATCCCCCGTCACCTGCGGGGCAGCTTCAGATATGGCCTTATTCCCTGTAAGCATGGCACAGCCGGTGAGCATTACAATCACCAAAGCTCCCGCAGCCAGCAAACGCAATTTCTTCATATAGTGCCTTTCTTGTTGTCAATGAGGCATCGCACGGGAAGCCGGGGGCGCGTGCCAAGCTTTAGCCCATATCAGTGGATCTGCTGGGGTTTATCAATACCGCACTTTTTCAATTCCATCAGGATCTTGAAGGTCACGGCATCCTCAAATTTCCGCAAATCCAGGCCGATCTGCCGCTGCACCTTATCCAGGCGGTAGACAAGCGTATTGCGATGGATATAAAGCTGCCGCGCCGTATCCGACAGGTTCAGGTCCTTTTTGAAGAACATCTCAATGGTGTAGAGCATTTCTTCATTGAAAAGCCTGGCCGTTTTACGGTTGAACAGCAAGCTGTGGTAATACGCGCTGATATCCCTGGGCAACTCGGTCAAAAAACGCTCCAGCATCAGCCTGCGGAACACATGGATGCTGCTGTCCGACTGGAAGATACGGCCCACCTCAATGGCCCGGCGCGCCTCACGATAGCTTTCCCCCAGGGAAGCCAGGTTATGCCGCGGCTCGCCGATGCCTACCGTTGTCTGGTGCGCTGTTTCGCTCATCAGTGTTTCCTGAGCGGCTTCTGCAAACTGCTTCAGATCATCCGCATCCTCCACGGAGGACATGTCCTTCAAAAGCGCCACCATATGCCGGTCGATTTCCACCAGCACATCGCCTTCGGCCTGGGGCACAATTTCCTGCAGAAGGGAAAGCGCGGTGTTGGACCCTGTCTGCACGATATAGAACAGCATGACGCACCGGTCCATCTCCAGAGGTATGGAATGCTCGTGGGCCAGCGCTTCCAGTTCGGACCCGCTGATCTCTTCACGAAGCGCCCGGCGATAGACGTCGCTTTCATCTGCTACGGAAGCGCCGATCTGCATCTGCGCCTGCAGCATGGCATCCGCCAGCACAAGAACATCCTGCGCTCCCGGAACGCCTTCCCTTATGGCCACTACCAGGAAAGGTTGTCCATCCACCCCATGATACAGATAGCCGTCCATCGCACGGGTTTGACCCGCAGACAGATCCTCCGGCAGGATATGGGAAACCGCTTCCTCCGGATAGATGACATCCCCATGGCCATCCAAAAGAAGAACAGGCGCGCTCAGGCGGGAAAACGCCTGGCCTACCTGCTTTACAAACCGCTTTTCAAACAACACTTGGCTGCTCCTTTCACCATTATCTGGCGTAAATATCAACCTTTATTTTATCACAGTCTTCCCCGTATGAAAAGCGATAAATCGTAGAAAATTGTGAACATTCCATAAAAAAATCGGGGTTTTCGGCCTTTTCCAGATTTTTGTACAGGCGTAAAACAACAAAATGCCCCGCCAATGGTCTTTCGCCTCCCGCAGGGCAAGAAAAAAGCGACGCGCCGCTTTAAGCAGCGCGCCGCCGATATGCTATAATATGATTACCTGGTGAGGATGCTGGCTTCGGTTTCCTTATCGAAGAAGTGGAGGTGGTTGGTGTCAAAGGCCACCTTGATCTGGTTGCCGGCGCGGCTGGTGGTGCGGGGATCGACGCGGGCGATGATGTTGTCGTCCTTGCCGCTGGCTTTCAGGTACAGGTAGGTCTCGGAGCCCATCAGCTCGGTAACTTCCACGTTCACATCGATAACTGCCTCAGGCAGGTTGCTCAGGAATACTTCTTCGTCGTGGATGTTCTCGGGACGGATGCCCAGGATAACTTCCTTGCCGATGTAGCTTTCGTCCACCAGCTTGGCAACCTTGCCGGCGGGAACGAGGATCTTGTTGGAGCCGAAGGTGGCGTATACTTCTTTGCCTTCCTTCGCAAGGTTGGCATTGAAGAAGTTCATTTGCGGGCTGCCGATGAAGCCGGCAACGAACAGGTTGACGGGATAATCGTACAGGTTTTGCGGGCTGTCCACCTGCTGGATGAAGCCGTCCTTCATGACGACGATACGGGTACCCATGGTCATGGCCTCGGTCTGGTCATGGGTTACGTAAATGAAGGTGGTCTGCAGGCGCTGATGGAGCTTGGTGATCTCCGTACGCATGGCCACGCGGAGCTTGGCGTCCAGGTTGGACAGCGGTTCATCCATAAGGAAGACCTTGGGTTCGCGGACGATGGCGCGGCCCAGGGCAACGCGCTGACGCTGGCCGCCGGACAAAGCCTTGGGCTTGCGGTTCAAAAGATGGCTGATATCCAGAATGCGGGCGGCTTCTTCGACGCGGCGCTTGATCTCATCCTTGGGCGTTTTGCGCAGCTTCAGGCCGAAGGCCATGTTGTCATACACCGTCATATGAGGATACAGCGCGTAGTTCTGGAATACCATGGCGATGTCGCGATCCTTGGGAGCGACATCGTTCACGAGTTTTTCACCAATGTAAAGCTGGCCGTCGCTGATTTCTTCCAGGCCGGCGACCATGCGCAGGGTGGTGGATTTGCCGCAGCCGGAGGGACCGACCAGCACGATGAATTCCTTGTCTTCAATATCCAGGCAAAAGTCGCTAACAGCCGTCACACCGCCGGGATAGGTTTTGTAAATGTGGCTAAGAGATACGCTGGACATAGTTTCTCCTCCTTACATATTATTGCCAACTCATATACAGGGGAGGCCTTTCCCCAATAGGATACGCGCCCTGAACTAGCCTTATTATATAGATTCTGTGAAAAAAAAGAAATAGGTTAAACTGACAAAGATTCCGTAATGGCTTTGTTCACGATGTATACGATGGCGAATTTCTTCCCAAATATAACGTATAATCTGCCAAGGCAGCCAATCCGCCCCGTAAAAGCAGGCAGGTACATGATATATATTGCAAAAGAAAAGTATATATGACTGAACGAACAGGCTTTCAAATAGAATATACAAACAGCGATGCAAAAATATATAAAATAAAAACAATCCGTATGGATTGCTTCCGGATGCTGTGAATATATAAAGGCCATCGTTCGGGGAAGCCTATGGCTGTTTCAGCGCATCCACCGGGGCCATCCTGGCCGCCCGCCAGGCCGGCGCCACGCCGAAAAACAGTCCTACCAGCGCCGCAAACCCTACCGCCAGCGGAATAAGGCCGGGCTGGATCACTGCCCATATGCCGATCCATCCGCCGGTCAGGCGCACGATCACTTCTCCCGCTACCACGCCCAGCACGCCGCCCAGCACCGCGTAGGCTGCGGCCTCCAGCAAAAAGAGCAGGCACACCTGGGCGCCCGTTGCCCCGAGCGCCTTCAAAACGCCGATCTCCTGCCGTCTTTCCCGCACGGATACCAGCAATATGTTCATCACGCCTATGCCGCCCACCAGCATGCAAATCACCGCCACGCAGCACAATACCATCACAAAGATGCGTACCACGGCACGGGCCGCCTCGATTTCCGCCTGGAGCGTGGTGGCCTGGAAGCTGCCGCCGGTATCATGCAAAGCGGCCAGCGCCTCCTTGGCCAGGGCGTTGCCGGAAACATTTTTGGGTACAGACAGCATCACGTTGGTGACCGCTTCACCAAAGGCGTCGGAAAAGGCGGAAAGGGGGATCAAAAGCATACCGTCCATTCCAAAACCGGCAGTTTGCATGCTTACGCCGTTCACCAGTCCCACGACGCGGTACAGCCGCCCGGCCGCCGAAACGCGCCGCCCAACGCAGTTTCGCGCTTCCCCGCCAAACAGCACGGAGGCCAGGTTATCGTCAATCACGGCAACGGCGGCCCCGTCCCGCTGATCGCGGGAGCTTAAAAACCGCCCGCTTACAAGGGTAAACTGCTGCACGGTTGACAGATATTCGTCACAGCCATTGATCTGGGCGTAGGCTGTCTCCCCCGCCGAAGCAACCGTCAGGTTCACGTGGGCCTGAGCGGTGGCCAGCGCGCCCGTTTTATCGCGGAGCAGAGCCCCATCCTCAGCATTCAAATATCTGCTGCTTTGCCCCCGGGCAGTGATCCACACCTTGTCCACGCCCATACGGGTCATTTCCATCTCCACCTGCTGCTGGCCCGCATCCCCCAGCGTCATCACCGACAGGATGGCGCCGATGCCGATGGCCAGGCCCAATACGGTCAGAATAGACCGCATGGGCGTTTGAAAAATGTTCACCGCCGCCAGGTGAATGGCATCCCGAAGCCTCATGGCTTCACCACCTTCAGCCGTACGCCGTCGTAAAGGTCCTTTCCTGGCGACAGCACCACCTCTGTGCCTACGGGCAGGCCATCCACCGCGGCCCAGGTGCTGTCCCACAAAAGAATAGGCTTGATTCGCTCCCAGGCGCGTCCCCCATATACCTGAAAGATCGTGTTCTGATCGGTGAGCGCTTCCACCGGCACCACAGGCACCTGTGTCCGCTCCTCCAGGATCACATCCACCTCCACCTGCGCTCCCACCGGCACGGATA
>JAEWWY010000181.1 GCA_023458835.1 Bacillota bacterium | reverse complement strand
CAGCTTTGCCAGGAGGTTGAAAAGGAGGCTCTGGATGGATTCTCCAAAAGCGAGCAGGAGCAATGTATCGGTTACCTCTGCCGCATGTACCGGAATCTGACGGGGAAAGAACTGGAATAGGCACTGGGGCCTACTTGAGGGAGCATATATGATAAGGCGCTTTTTTATTTATTTCGAAAAATACCGGAAGTATCTTGTCGGCAGCATTGCCTGTGTTGTGCTGGAGACCGGATTTGAATTGGTTATCCCCATGATTATGGCCGATATCATTGATGTGGGCGTGGTAAACAGGGATAAAGATTATATCCTGGGAAAAAGCCTTGCCATGGCGGCTTGCGCACTGGTATCCCTGCTGCTGGGGGTACTGTACGCGCGCTTCGTCGCCCGGGCCGGCCAGGGGTTTGGCGCGGAGCTGCGCAAAGCGGAATACAGAAAAGTACAGGGGTTTTCCTTTTCCAATATGGATCATTTCAGCACGCCTTCGCTGATGACCAGGCTTACCAGCGATATTACCATTATGCAAAACGCCATCTGCAATGGCATCCGCCCGCTGGTCAGGGGCCCTGTGATGATGGTGATGGCGCTTGCGATGACATTGATCATCAGTCCCAAGCTGGCGGTGGTCTTCCTTGTTGCCATCCCTGTGCTGGCCTGCTGCTTATTTTGGATTCTTACAAAGCTGCGCCCCATGTATGGAAAAATGCAAAAAGCGCTGGACAAGGTGAATGCCATCGTACAGGAGAATCTGATCGCGATCCGCACGGTGAAATCCTACGTCAAGGGCGATCACGAAAGCCAGAAATTCAGCGAGGTCAACGAATCCTTCCGTGAATCCTCCAAAGGGGCCTTTCATTATGCGGTGATGAACATGCCCGCTTTCCAACTGGTCATGTATGCCACCATCCTCCTGATTCTCTGGTTCGGCGGCAGCTTCATCCACGCTGGCAGCATGCAAGTGGGGCAATTGACCGGCTTTTTGAGCTATGTCCTGCAGATACTGAATTCCCTGATGATGATCTCCAACGTGTTTTTGATGCTCAGCCGCTCCATGACCTCCGCCGGCCGCATCTTTGAGGTGATGGATGAGCCGGTGAACATTGTGGATGGTGCCTGGGATGGGAAAGTGAAGAAAGGCGACATCGATTTTGACCATGTCTTCTTCAAGTACAAGGAAACGGCAAAGGAATTCGTGCTTTCAGACATTTGCCTGCAAATTCGTTCAGGGCAGACGCTGGGGATCATTGGGGGAACGGGCTCGGCAAAATCCTCCCTCGTGCAATTGATTCCAAGGCTCTATGATGTGACAAGCGGCAGCCTCAAAATAGATGGCCATGATGTGAGGGAATATGCCGTAGCCCACCTGCGGGATGCCGTTGGCATGGTGCTGCAAAAGAACACGCTCTTCTCCGGCACCATCAGGGAAAATCTCAAATGGGGCAACGAGCATGCGACGCAGGAGGAGCTTGACTGGGCCTGCCGGATTGCCTGCGCCGATGAATTTCTGGCAAGGCTGCCGGATGGGTACGAAACCGACCTGGGACAGGGCGGGGTGAACGTCTCCGGGGGCCAAAAGCAGCGGCTCTGCATCGCCCGGGCCCTTTTAAAGCGGCCCAGGGTGCTGATTTTTGACGACTCGACCAGCGCGGTGGATACCGCCACCGAGGCGAAGATCCGCGGCCGCCTTCAGGAGGAATTGCAGGATGTGACCAAGATCATCATCACCCAGCGCATCAGTTCCATTGAGAGCGCCGATCAGATCCTGGTGCTGGACGGCGGAAAAATACTGGGAGCCGGCACGCACGAGGCGCTGCTTGCAGATAACCCCGTCTATCGGGAAATTTGCGCGCTTCAGGGGAAGGGGGCTGCGGCATCATGACAAGGCTTTCATCCCGCGAAAGGCCAAGGGACATCCGCAAACCCCTCAGGCTGCTCTGGCGGTATATGAAAAACCACAGGCCCGTGCTGCTTTTGGTTACGCTGCTGGTAGTGATCAGCGCCGGGGCCAATGTGTACGGCACCTATTTATTGAAGCCCGCCGTGAATGATTATATCCTTCCGGGCAATATCCCGGGGCTTGCGAAATTCCTTCTTTTCATGGGGGTCGTGTACCTGACAGGGGCAGCCGCGTCGTATGGCTATTCGCAGCTTATGGTGAAGGTGGCGCAAAAAATCATCAAGGAAATCCGGGATGACCTTTTTTGCAAAGTGCAAAGGCTGCCGCTGCGCTTTTTCGATACAAGGACCCATGGCGAACTGATGAGCCGCTTTACCAGCGATATCGACACCATCTCCGAAGCCTTCAACAACAGCTTTACCGTGCTGATCCAAAGCTTTGTCGTCATGACCGGCACGTTCACGGTAATGATTCTTTTGAATTTCAAATTGTCCGTCATCGTGCTGATCGCCTTCTTTTTCATGTTCCTGGTCATCCGCCACACCGGGAAAAAAAGCCACGCCTATTTCTCCCAGCAGCAAAAGCACATGGGCAGCCTGAACGGCTTCATGGAAGAAATGGTGGAAGGGCAAAAGGTGGTAAAGATTTTTAACCATGAGGACAAGGACTTTGAAGAGTTTGCCCGGCGGAATGAAAAGCTGCAAAATGCCGCCACCAGCGCAATGACCTATTCGGGAATCCTGATCCCCGTGGTTGTCAGCATTTCTTATTTCAACTATGCGCTTACCGCCTGCATCGGCGCGTTTTTCGCCATTGCCGGCATGATCGACCTGGGCGGCCTGACATCCTACCTTGTCTATGTACGGCAGTTGGCGATGCCCATCAACCAATTTTCCATGCAAGCCAACTTTATTCTGGCCGCCCTCTCCGGAGCGGAGCGGATTTTTGAGATCATGGAAGAGCCTGAGGAAATAGACCGGGGCACGGTGACCCTTGTGCATGCGGCCGCGGATGCAAACGGAAACCTTCAAATGCACGCTTCACATACGGGGGAATGGGCATGGCGCATTCCGGACCCGGATGGAAGCACGGAGCTGAAACCGCTCCTGGGCGACGTGCGCTTTCATGATGTGACGTTCGGCTATGAACTGGGCCATCCCATTTTGAAGGGAATCAACCTGTACGCCAAGCCCGGCCAGAAAATCGCCTTTGTGGGCTCCACCGGGGCGGGCAAGACGACGATCGCCAACCTGATCAACCGCTTTTATGATGTGACCTCCGGAAGCATCACCTACGATGGCATAGACATAAGGGATATCAAAAAGGATGATCTCCGGCATTCGGTTGCCGTCGTCCTCCAGGATACGAACCTATTTACAGGAACGATTGCCGAAAATATCGCCTATGGGAACCCGGGCGCGGGGAGGGAGCAGATCGTGAAGGCGGCCAGGCTGGCCAATGCGGATTCCTTTATCCAGCGCCTGCCCGACGGTTACGATACCATGCTCTCCGGGAACGGGACAAACCTGAGCCAGGGGCAAAGGCAATTGCTTGCCATCGCCCGGGCCGCGGTTTCCAATCCGCCGGTGCTGATTTTGGATGAGGCCACCAGCTCCGTGGATACGCACACCGAAAAATTGATCGAGGCGGGCATGGACCGGCTGATGGAGAACAGAACGGTATTTGTGATCGCCCACCGGCTGTCCACGGTCCGCAATGCAAAGGCGATCATCGTGCTGGAAAACGGCGCCATTCTGGAGCGCGGCAGCCATGAGGAGCTGGTGGGCCAAAAGGGCAGGTATTATCAACTGTATACCGGACAGTTTGAATTGTCATAATGGCATGGCAGGACGGGATATGCAAAGCGCGGGAGGATAGGTTCCTATTTCCCTGATGTTTTTCTGCTTTGAATGGAAACGATCGATCCGAAAACAATGAGGATCGCAATCATTTGAAGGATGCTGAAGGAACGGCTGAACACAACAAAATCCATGAACGCGATTTCAATGAGCATGAGGTTGTTGATGCTGCTGCTTTCAAATGCCGTCAGATGGCGCTGGCTCCCGGTCCACAAATAAAACCCCAGGGCTCCGCTGACGAAGCTCAGGTAAACAAGGATGAGCAGCAGCCTCCCCGTTATGACAGGCAAACCTTCGATAGCAAGCCCAACTGATAACAGGATAACCGCCCCGGCAAACATCGGCCGTGCAACCAGCGCCCCTGTATCGATATGCCTTGTGGTGAGCAGGCGGCGGTTGAGGGTCATGTTCAATCCGTAGCCGACGGAAGACAAGGCCATGAAAAGCATCCCGGCGATGGAGAGCTTTGCGTCGTTCCAAGGGTAGTAGTACAGGCAGATCCCGGATATCAGGAACAGTAATTTGACCAAGTCCCGCTTTGTCTGGTTCTCCCGCAGCCAGACCATATCCAGGAGTATCACGAACATCGTATTCCCGACGCTCAGGAACAGGGAGGATTGGGTGGGAGTCAGGTAGGATTGACCCACGTACTGCAGCCCCTGGGCAACGGCATATCCCAAAACCCCAAGCAGGATGATCATAAGTGGCGAAAGGGTGTGATTCCCCTCTTTCCGCTTTCCCCTTCCCAGGCTGATCAAAAGGAGCGAGGCAAGCAGGTACCGCAGTCCTGAAAGGGTCAGCGGCCCGATCCCCCCTTGAAAGGCAAGCTTGTTGAGAATATAGGAACCCGACCATAAAACGGTAGTGATGACCGCCATGGTCAAAGCTTTGCGCTTCATATCATGATCCTTCCGTCCCGCTCCCGAAGGATGGTCATCTTCTCCATCTCTTCGTCGTAGCGCTTCATCTGCTGGTTCAAATCCCGCAATACCTTTTTGCTCACCTGAAGCTCCGCAATTTTCTTAAGGCCCACTTGCTTAAGCAGGGCGGAATCTCGAATCCACAGCAGCAAGAGCGCCGCCACCAGCCCGGACAGGGCCATGAAAACGGCGGGATATGCGCATGTAAATCCGTGCATATGATAAACAGCAAGGATGAGCGATGCGTAAAGGCCGGCCGAAAGAAGCACGAGGGTTTTCTTGCCGTACTTCATTGCGATATTCATTTGCAGCGGAATGGCCAAAGGAATACAGCCAAACCCCTTTGTCAAACAAGCGAGCAGCAGCAATGCGCCATGAAGAAACGTAAGGGAACCATGCCAGGCATGCTGCTCCTTCGACAGAAAAAAAGTCAGCACTGTCACCAGGGAAAGGCTGAAAAAGATAAAAAGCCACAACCAGGAGATGGCGTAGTTTTCCACTGCCAGGAGAATGGCGCTTACCCCATACAAAAGCCCATATAGCGCATACTTCAATTTATTTGCCGCTTTTATGATCTCAAGCGGCCCATATACGCCGAAGCGTTCCGCCGGAATAGTCGCCATGCTGAAAAATACTCCTCTTGTGTTTCTGGCATTTTCATTTTGCTTGAATAGTAGCGCTTTTGATATGGGCTGTCAAGCGATATCCGCAGGCATGGTCTTCCTTGTTGACAGATGCTTTCCCGGGCCATATGATTATAGCAATACTTGAATGAAGGGTACATGCGTATGAAACGAACGGTCCGGATACTGGTTTGTCTCATCTTCTGCGCTTTTATGATCACTGCCTCCGATTCAAAGGGAAACAGAACCGCAAACGCAAAAGAGCTTTTTTATGAGCCGGATACCGCCGTGGCCCTGCCGGCCACAGTCGCGTATGAAATAAAGAATGCCGGCGGCCTCCCGCAGGAAAAGGATGCCTGGCCGAACTCCGCCTTTGTCTGGGTGGATGACAGCCTGCAAATCTTGGACGGAAACGGGAAGACGGTATTCTCCAGCTTGCAGGAATTTCTGCCCGCCCTAAAAAACACGGTTCCCGGGCTTTTTATCCAGACAGATGCGGCGGCGGAAGCCCTCCTGTCCTATCTGAAAGCCAATGACAGGCAGGATGTGATCGTAGCCGCCCGCGCCAAAAACGCTCCGCTGATTCAAAAAATCAAAAAAGAGCTGCCCGCCGTCCGCGGGCTGATCGACTTTTCGGAAACAAAGCAGGCTTTCACGCGGGAGGAGCTTGGCCAGGCGGTTGCCCTGATCAATGCGGGCGGCGCCAAAATGGTGCTGCTGTCCTATCAAAGCGCAACGCGTGAGGCCGTCAAATACCTGCAGAGCAGATTGATCACTGTCTGGGTCCGGGTAAGCGATGCGCAGGAAGAGATTTTGACCCAGTTGACGAACGGTGTCAACGGGCTGATGGCTGAAAACTACGAATCTGCCTACGGCGCCTTATCGCTGTTTCAGGCCGATATTCCCATACTCCTTCGCACACCGCTGATCATTGGCCACCGGGGGCTGCCCAGCCAGTTTGTAGAGAACACGCTCCGCTCGGAAAAGGCGGCCCAGGCCGCAGGCGCGGACCTGTTGGAGTACGACATTTATTTAAGCTCCGACGGGGAAATATTTGTGCTGCATGACAGCGCCATGAAAAGGCTGTTCAACCGTCCCGATATCGGCGATGTGGAGGCCATGACACTGGCCCAATTGCAGGCTATACCCTTTGACAGCGACAGCGCCAACGGCGTTCAGGCAAAAAACCATACGCCCGCAAAAGATTCCGCAAAGGGAGCCATTGCAGTTTCGCCCGAAGACCGCATTCCGGCTTTGCGGGAGCTGTTCGAAGCTTTCAAGGATACGGATATCCTCCATTTGGTAGAGATCAAATCCAAGAACCCGGATATTGTAGTTAAGCTGAAAGCACTTGCGGAAGAATGCGGTGTTGCCGGACAGATGTCGGTGATCACCTTCAACGTTCCCATCCTGAAGGCCATGGCCGAAAATTGGCCTGAAATGTCCCTGGGGTGCCTGGGGTATGACGATGCCCGGGGCCGCAGCGCGAAAAGCGGGAAAATCCTGGATCCGGAAAAAGAAATGCCTTATGAAAACCATTCAAAAATGGTTGACTCGGACGGCGGCGCGAAGCATGCCCTATTGGCGCTGAACCGCGTCACCGGCCTTTACAACGGCACCTATAATCCTTCCTACGCGGGCATATCGTATCCCATGATCGCCTCCGGCCGCCACATGGGGCTGACCGCCTGGCCGTGGACCTACAATACGCCCTCCGTGTTCGCAAAGGATTATCTGTTTGGCATGTACGGCCTGACCACAAATTTTGCCACATGGGCCTCCCGCCTTCCGGAATCCTTCACCGCCTCGGACGGTGAAATGGCCGCAGGCAGCGCGTTACCGGCGGAGGCCGTCTTTTCCCCGGTCATACAAACGCATGACGGCAGCCGCTATACCCCTGAAGATGTCGAACTGGCCGTTGTCTCAGATCATGGCGCGCTGAAGGAGGAATCCGGCCTTATCACCGCAAAGGCGCCGGGCAAAAGCCTGATTTTGCTGCGGGTGCGTGTTCCGCTAATGATTGACGGCCAGGACTACGGCGCATACTACATATATTCCAATCCCGTCACCCTTACCGTCAAACCATAAAAAGGCGCAGGCGCATAGGCCCCTGCCATATGCCGCATGCCGCGCACCGCGGCTTTTGACAGCGGGTCCAAATAAAAATAACAAAAATAACCGCTGCTCAAAGCTGTGGCGGGATTGTGTTCCTGCTGAAAATATGGTATGATTCTTACACAAAACAAACAATATGCAAACATGAAGCAAACATTGTTTTTAAATAATTTTTGTGCCTGCCTGCCTCCCCCCTGCCGCTGGCCTTGCGGCAAGTGAACGCCGACGCGTGTTTACATGCAGGAATCTGCATGTTTACATAGCCCGACAATAATTGGAAAGGTGGAACTCACTCATGAAAAAACTCCTGGCGCTCCTCCTGATCGCCCTCCTGGCCCTGCCCGCGGCGGTTCCCGCCCTGGCGCAAAGCTATGAGGTCACCGAACCCATCACCATCCAGTGGTGGCACGCTCACGAGGACCAATACAGTGAACAGATCAAGTACATGGTCGACAAGTTCCATGAAGCGAACCCCCTGATCACGGTGGAGCCCGTGTACATCGGCGCCTACGCCGAGATCAACACCCAGCTCATCGCGGCCGTCCCCACCCGCGAGGTGCCCGCCCTGGCCCCCAG
>JAEWWY010000180.1 GCA_023458835.1 Bacillota bacterium | reverse complement strand
CTTATTATTTATCTCAAGAGGCCTCGGCCTCCTTGATTCACTTCATCCCTTGACGGAACCGATAAGGATGCCCTTGACAAAATACTTTTGCAGCATGGGATACAGGCAGATGATGGGCAGCATGGTGACGATGATCTCCGTGGCGATCAGCCCCTGGGCCGGGGGTGTTACCTCGGCAAAGGCATTGTTCAGCTCCAATTCGCTCATGGAGGAGGTAAGCATCGTCTCCCGGAGCAGGATCTGCAAGGGCCATAGCTTGCGGTCCGTGATGTAGAGCACGCCGTCCATGAATGTGTTCCAATGCCATACGGCATAGAAGAGCCCCACGGAGGCAATGGCCGGCAGGGATAGGGGAAGGATGATGCGGAAGAGGATCATGATATCATGGCAGCCGTCGATGCGGGCCGACTCCTCCATCTCCTCCGGCAGGCTGCGCAGGAAGGTGCGCATGATGATCATGTTGTACACGCTCATGGCGCCGGGCAGCACCAGCGCCCAAATGGTATCCTGGAGCCCGAGGGATGTGACCAGCAGGTAGGAGGGGATCATGCCGCCGCTGAAGATCATGGTGATGAAGAAGAAGGTCATCAGTCCGCGGTTCCCGGGCATTTGCTTTTTGGAAAGGGGATAGGCCGTTAAGACCGTCACCAGCAGATTGATGGCCGTGCCCAGCACCGTCCTTAAGATGGTGACGCCGTAGGCCCGCCAGAGGATGGGATTGGTGCCCACATACTTGTAGTAATCCAGCGTGATGTGGTGGGGGATGAGGCTGCTCAAGCCCCCGGAGGAGCGCATGACCTCCTCCGGCGGTACGAGGGAGCGCTGCACCACGATCAAGAAGGGGATCAGGGTAATGACCAGGATCAGGGTGAGAATGATCAGGTTGACAGCTTCAAATACTTTGTCCACCCGGGTTTGGGCAAGGCGGTTCACGGAATGGTTCATAGGCCATCTCTTCCTTCATTACAGCAGCGTTTCCTGCCCGGCCTTGTCTGACAAATAATTGAAGGTCAGCACGAAGGCACAGGCCACGACGGATTTGAACAGGCCCACGGCGGTGGAAAAACCATATTTGCGGTCCACTACGCCGATGCGGTATACATAGGTATCCAGAATATCGCCCACGTCGTACACGGCGGAATTGTACATGGAGAACACCTGGTCAAAACCGGCGTTCAGCACGCCGCCCAGGCGCAAAAGGAACATCACCGCAATGGTGGGCAGAATGCAGGGCAAGGCGATGTACAGGATGCGCTGGATGCGGTTGGCCCCGTCGATCACCGCCGCCTCATGGATCTCCTGGGGCACGCCGGCCAGGGCCGCCAGGTAGATCACGGCGCTCCAGCCCATCTCTTTCCAGATGTCGGTGACCACCAGAATGGTCCTGAAGTACTGCGGCTCCGCCATGAAAAAGATGGGCTTTTGCCCCGTGGCGATGCGGATGAGGTTGAACAGCCCGTCCCCCGGGGCGAAAAGGTTCATCACGATCCCCGACATAATGACCCAGGAGATGAAATGGGGCAGATAGACTACCGTCTGCACGGCGCGCTGGAAGGAGCTCTGCCGTACTTCATTGATCAGGATGGCGAGAAGGATTGGAACAGGAAATCCAAAGAGGATCTTGTACCCGCTGATGATGAACGTGTTGGCCAGCACGTTTAAAAACTTATGAGTCAGAAAAAGGCGTTCAAAGTTGGCAAAGCCTACAAACTTGCTTCCCGAAATGCCAAGGAAGACTTTATAATCCTGAAAGGCGATCACAAGGCCGCCCATAGGCGCATAATGAAATAATACGGCGTAAATGATGCCGGGTGCCAGCATGAGGTAGAAGTAACGGAAACGCCAGATGGATCTGCGCAATGCCGCCCCATGCGCCTTTTTGCTTATGGCGTTTGATTGAATCAAATTGATCTTCCCCTTTGGCGTAAGCGTTCCTGACTTTTCCGAGTATATCGGAGAGGGAAATCCATGACAATCATCAAATCTGCGCATTCTTCTCAAATATCATCATTTGATTGTACGGAAATGAACCATATCGTTGTGCGTGTTTTGTTAAGCATGGCAAAAGAGAACAAGCGATATCATGTAGGAACGATGTAAACTGAGGTCAACCGGATAAATGCGGAGGAAGGCTGCAAACCACATTCTTGAAAATGTGCGTCAAAAGCAGAAGGAATTGTATCTTTAAGAACAGAATATGACGAATAATGTCATTTGAGAGCGTGCAGTTTCAAAGAAGAATACGGAGGATGAAAAATGAAAGATTTATCCATCAGCAAGAAACTGGCGATTGGTTTTGGGATCATCCTGCTTTTAATGATTCTTTCCGCAGCGTTATCCTTGTATAGCATCAGCACATTGTCCGGGAAAATCGAGGTATATGCCGATTATACGGTGCCGAATGTCAACAGCCTCTGGTCCATGAGAAGAAATATGGTTTCAGCGCAAAGATACCTGCTTTCCGCATTTGTTCAGGATGATTTCAAAGCGATGAAGGAGGAATTGGGCAAGGCGGAAAGCGATGGAAAAGCAATCGCTGAAGCTGTGGATCAATACATGGGCAATCAGATGAATGCGGATATTGCAAGCCAGGTCGAGGCCGCGAAAAGCAAGATTGAACAGGCGGGCAATGTAAGGCGCGAGATTACCAATCTTCTGGTTTATAACATTGAGGAGAATCTGGGGCGTGCCAAGGAGATGCTGTACAATCAATATGTGCCGCTTTTTGATGAGGCGACCGCCATGCTGATCGATTTCGCCGCGTATGAAGATGAGCATGCCAATGCGCAAAGGGCAGAAGGCGAGAGCGCGAAAAACCTGGCTTGGATCCTCCTCGCCGCCTTTGCGGCTCTGTCGGTCGTGCTGACGGTGATTGTTGTCCTTGTCATTCGAAAGTCGATCATGCAACCGGTAAAAGAGATTGAAAGCGTATATGCCGAAATGGCGCAAGGGAACATGCAGGCGAAAATCAATTACGCCAGCCGGGATGAGCTGGGGAACATGGCCAGGAGCATCAAAAAGACGAATGCCCTTCTCGTATCCTATATAAACGATATTTCAGACAAGCTCAAGCTTATATCAAAGGGGGATATGCGGCTTCAGGTGGATTTGGACTATATCGGTGATTTCGCGGAAATCAAGCAATCGATGCTGAGCACTGCTATGGCGCTGAATCAGACGCTGCAAACCATCAGCACCGCTGCCGGCCAGGTGAGTTCAGGCGCGGCGCAGGTGGCCGGCGGCGCCCAGGCCCTGTCGGCAGGCTCCAGCGAACAGGCCTCCTCCGTAGAGGAGTTGAGCATGTCCGTCTCAAGGATCTCCGGGCAGGCCGAAGAAAACGCTTTAAACGTGAAGGCCGCCGCCAAATATATGGAGCAGGCCGTCGCAAGCGTCAAAGACAGCAGCGAACATATGAACAGGCTTACAGGGGCGATGGCAAATATCGGCGCCGCATCGAACCAGATTACCGATATCACCAAGGTGATAGAAGATATCGCATTCCAGACGAACATCCTGGCTTTGAATGCCGCCATCGAGGCTGCCCGCGCCGGGGAGGCCGGAAAGGGCTTTGCCGTAGTGGCGGACGAGGTCCGCAGCCTGGCCGCAAAATCAGCGGAGGCGGCCCAGCAAACGGCCGAGCTGATCAAGCGTACCGTCGATACTGTGGACGACGGGTCGCAGGTGGCGGCGGAGGCTGCCAAAATCCTCCAAGGCGTCGAAGCCAAGGCCAGCCAGGTGAATGAAAGCATCATCAAAATTGACCGTGCATCCACCGAACAGGCCGCGGCCATCGAGCAGATCAAGCAAGGACTGGCGCAGGTATCCTCCGTGGTGCAGACAAACGCCGCAACGGCGGAAGAGAACTCGGCCACCAGTGAAGAAATGTCGGCACAGGCCGCAACCCTTCGGGAAGAGGTTGGAAAGTTCAAGCTGGATTCCGACTGCCATCTGTCCTGATCAGGCTGCTTCCGCGCATAAACTGGCATGATGCAGATCATCGAACACGAGGAGGGGGAAACTGTGGAACCGTTTTCTTTTGATATGGAAGCCATGCTTGCTCCGCCAAAGGTGATGGACGCAAAACGCGCCCTTTGTATTCAACCGCATCCGGACGACTGCGAGATCGGCATGGGCGGGACCATTGCCGCTCTGTCTGAGGCCGGCTGCCAGGTGCATTATCTGACGGTAACAACAGGTGACCTGGGCGATAGGGACCGGAGGGCCACACGGGAAGAGACTGCCCTCAAGCGCCGGCAGGAGGCGGAGGCGGCCGGCCGGCACCTGGGAGTGCAATCATTCCACTTTTTGTCCCATGGGGACAGCACGCTCAATGATGTGGTGGGCCTGTCTGTTGAAATTGCCCAGGTGATACGCAAGGTGGCGCCGGAGGTCATCTTCTGCCCTGATCCGTATTTGAACTACGAGGGGCATTATGACCATGTGGTCACCGGGCGCGCGGCAGCCAATGCCTTTCACCTGAGCGGCATCCGTCATTTTCCGGTGGAAGACGGGCAGGCGCCCTGGTCCGCACCGGCCATCGGGTTTTATTTTACCGCCCGCCCCAATACGGTGATCGACATCAGCGCCTATTTCGAACGGAAATTCGAAGCCATCGCGCTGCATGCAAGCCAGATGGACGGTCAAACTTTGGCGATGTACCGGGTGTATTTCCAAATGAAAGGCGCCGAATTGGCAAAAGGCAGGGGCTTTACCCTAGGCGAGGGGCTGAAGGTGCTATCGCCCTTGCATATGCACTGCTTTGTGGATGCGGAAAAAATGTAGAAAGGATTGCGGACGCCTGACCGGTTCAAAGAGGCGGAGGAGGAAAACCATGAAGAACAAGCGCAGCTACAACCACCCGTGGCGCTACGCCCTGGCGATGTTCGGCCTTTCGATTACGGGGTACATGTATGTTTCCTACGGCACCTTCCTTTACAATGACAAGCTGGGCCTTTCCTTATCCACCATCGGCATCGCCACGGTGTTGTTCTCCATCTGGGATGCTTTCAATGATCCCATCACCGGCTTTCTTTCCGACCGCACCCGTAGCCGCTTCGGCCGGCGCAAGCCCTGGCTTGTGGCCTGCACGCCGGTCTTCGTGGCGGCGGCCATCCTGTTTTTCAGCCCGCCGGCCTCCTTGGGCAACGGCCTTATGCTGGCTGTCTATTACACGTTCTTTTTGATGCTGACCGAGACCGCCAATACCATTGCTTCTGTCAATTACCATTCCCTGCTGCCGGAGCTGTTTCGGGAGACAGGCCCCCGCAACCGTGCCAATGCCATCCGCCAGGCGCTGCAATTGGTGGGCATGATCATCGGCGTATCGCTGGTACCCACCATCGTATCCTTGCTGGCCAGGAGCACAGGCGACCAGGTGATGGGGTACCGGCTGACGGCGGTGGCGCTGGGGTTGCTGGGCGGCGGGATGATGCTGTATTCCTTCCTGGGCTGCCGCGAGCGGGAGGATTTCAGCCAGATGCCCCAGCCCAAGGCGATGGAGACATTCAAGGCCGTGGCGCTCAACCGCAATTTCTGGCTGGTGTCGGTTTCCCATTTTTTCTACAATGCCACCACCGGGCTCTTGCTGGCGGGCATCCCTTTCTTTATCAAGTATGCCTTGGGCCAGCCGGATGCCATGGCCACCATTCTCTCCGCCTGCGTGTTTGTGTCGGCGATTCCTTCCATGTACCTTTGGTACAGGCTCATCAACCGCCTGGGCACGCTGAAAGTGTGGCGCCTGGCGCTTTTGTGGCTGGCGCTGGCGCTTGGCATCATGTACTTTGCCAAGGAGATCGTGTTTGCCTCCATTGCCGGCATACTGGCAGGCATCGGCATCGCGGGAGTGACCGCCAACCTGGACATGATCAACAGCGAACTGATCGAGGAGGATGCCCGCCTCAGCGGCGTCCGGCGCGAGGCTACGTTCTTTGCCGCCATCAGCTTTGTTACGCGCCTTTCCGGTTTGATCAGAAGCGGGGTTTTCGCGCTGCTGGGATGGTGGTTCGGCTACCAGTCCAGCGTGGAGCCGGGTCCGCAGCCTGGTGATGCAGCAAGGTTCATGATGGTGGTCTTTCCCTTCTTTCTGATGATGATCTCCTTTGCAGTGTCCCGGTTGGTGCGCTTCGGGGATGCTGCGCAAAATGAGATGCCTGAAAATCCATAACAAACAGATCAGGTGCAGGAAAACCTCATCATCACGCTGCGGCATCCGGCCATCAACCGGAAGGCGCCGGAAAGCCTTGGGGGGAGGCGGCGCATGCAGCGCCGCCTCCCCCCAAGCAAGAAAAACAGTTCCATCCCGGGGCAGCCCCTTTTTGTCTCATTTGCCTATTGCCCAAACAGCGCGTCCCATTGCGCCTTGCGTTCCTCGGGCCACCCCGTATAGCCGCCTTCGGGGCCATATCTGCCTGTGTACCACGCCATGGCACGCTGCTTTTCTTCCTCCGTCATTTTGGGGTAGGCCGCCGCCAAATGCGGCAGCCGCTCCCACAGCATTTTGGCGTTGAAGCAGTCAATCAGTTCTCCCGTGCCGGCGTTGACAATGGCCGCATACGTCCACTGGCTGTCTGTGCCGTTGCTGTGCTCCTTGAAAAGCACCGATAGAACAGCGTTTTGATCTTTATCCGTATATTGATGTTCGGAAATCAGGAAATAGCGGTCCGCCTGTTCGGCGCTGAGCCCAAACAGACTCATCACGCCATGCAGGGCGATTTTTTCACATTGGGCGCCTGTATAGTTCCAGATGGGTTCTTTTACCGCCTGCGCAATATATTCCTCCAGGGTGGCATGACCCCAGACGCGTCCGTTTTTGTCAACCACCAGGCGGGTTTCATACGCATCCCCCAGATCGCCGACATATTCGCTGCTGGTGATGGGTTCAAAGCTGTCGGCGAGGCTTTCCTTGGTTACGCTGCCCGTGCATACCCACGCCTCATACTTTTTGTCAAACGCAGCGCGGATATCGGCATGGTCCGCCGCCGTCTGGGACCAGCTAAGAACCTCCGTCATCAGGGTCTTGACGCAGGAAATAGCGTACGCTTCGTCAATTTGCGGCTTTTGTGTCAGTCCCAAGGCTTCCTGTTCCGCCTCGAGCCGCCTGGCGGTATCGCGGATCCAGTAAGCCAGCGCGTCTATGTACTCCTGCTCCGTGGCATTGGGATGCTCCGCATAGTACGCTTCCCGGAAAATGATCACGGGGTCGGGCGCCATGCCTACCATGGTAGCGGGGGTCTGTATCCAGTCTTTGGCTTGCTCCCGCATCGCGTCGCCATAGCAGGCATCCACGATCTGATCGGCCGCGGCTTCCCTTTTTTTATCATCCAATGCAGTATTGGCCAGGGTTTCATACAAAGCTTCGTCCACCGCGTAGCCGGCATCCTTGAGCGCCTCCACAAAGCGCAGCTTATCCGAAAGGTCCCATCTGAAAAAGATGCCGTCCACCTGCATTTGCGATACGCTGTTCAGCCACGTCTGCACGGCGGTTACCGCCAGCGCGGCGGCCGTCACAAGCAGCAGTATGATCAGGCATATCAGGCCTACGGTCAGCTTTCGTTTCATTTTCTTCCCTCCTGTTATTTCATGTAAAAGTGATGCGTGCATATCCGCCGAAAGATACAGTCCGGAAAGGTTGTCGGCGAGAGCTTCCCTGATGCTGTCGTTTTTATTCATCACCATCGCTCCTTTCCGGCGTAAAGCGAAGCAGCGCGTATGCCTTGCGCAGCCTGTGCGCAACGGTGGACCGGCCTATGCGAAGCACCTGCGCCGTTTCAGCCAGGGTCATGTCATGAAAGTGGTAAAGAAGGACCACCTGCTTGAGCGTTGCGGGAAGGCGCATCACATCCAGGAACATGGCGCGGGATTCATCGGCTACAGCCCGGAGGGCAGGGGGAAGGTCCTCCAGCGCCTTGGACAGATCCACATGCCTGAACCAGGCTGTGCGCCGGTAGTCCTTGCAGGTGTTGATGGCGATGCGCAGTATCCACGTTTTCTCGGAGCTGTCATTGCGCCCCTCAAACTTGCCCATGCCGTGCCAGACCTTGATAAAGGTATCCTGCATGGCATCCTCGGCCAGCGCCATGTCTTTCAGGTACATAAAGCAGGTGCGCAAAACGGCATCGCCATAGCGTGCGATCCATGCCTCCAATTTGGCTTCTTGAACCTTGCCCGGTACCAAAGCATTGTTCAGTTTCGCCACCTCCTACACGGATTAGACGAGTGAAACCCTCTTTTTTGCCAACCCCTGGATGATTTATTTTCACAACATTTTTTATTGTGTTGTGAATGCGCGCAACACAAATGGCGCCCCGGCTGCCGGGGCGCTTTTGAAGCTTGTCCTTGCACGCGTGGCGAATAATCATCCCCGGCTAGGCCGGTAAATGGTTATTTATCCCTTCACGGCCCCTGCGGTCAGGCCGCGGATAAATTGCTTGGACATGGTCAGGTACAGGACGATCACCGGCAGCGCGGAAAGCGATAATATGGCAAGGAGCTTGGGCCAATCCGTGGTGTACTGGCCCTGCAGCTTGGTCACGGCCAGAAGCACGGTCTTCTGGCTTTCTTTGTTGATGAAGATCAGGGGGAACCACAGGTCGTTCCAGATGGGAACAAGATTATAGATGGCCACCGTGGCGATGGCGGGGCGAATCAGCGGCAGCACGATCGACCAATAGATTTTGAAGCGGTTTGCCCCGTCCGTGTATCCGGCTTCGTACAATTCCCCGGGAAGCCCGCGTATGAAGGCTGTTAATATGAAGACCGCAGTGGGGATGCCCATGGCGGTGTAAACGGGAAACAGGCTCCACAGGGAGTTGAGCAGGCCGAGCGCCTTCATCATTTCAAGGAGGCGGATGGTGGCGATCTTGATCGGCAGCATCATGCCGATGATGACGGCAAAGTAAATCGCCCCGGATGCCTTCGTCCGCCAGTGCGCCAGGGCATAGGCGCAAAGCGAGCCCAGCAGCAGGATCAGCGTCAGCGAAACGGCCACAACCAATAAGCTGTTGCGGAAATAATGGAAGAAGTTGCTGTCGGCGATGACGGACCGGTAATTTTCAAGCGTCCATGCGCCCGGGGTGCCAAATGGATTGCTATATATTTCTTTCTTTGTTTTCAGGGTGTTGATGAGCAGTATCCACAGGGGGAACAAAACGATCAGCGACCAGAGGAGCAGCAGGATGTGGGAGGGGATATGCAGGCCGGCGATGCGCATGGACCGATACTTCCGTTCCTTTTTCACGCCTTCATTCCCTCCCCTGCGTCAATTTCAGCGTTGGGATGACGCCGCAAAGCAGCATAACGAACACCGTTGTGGAAATGGCCGCGCCTACGCCTGGTTCGGGAATGCCCACCGGGTGCTGGCCCGCGACGCCGTAGCGGTAAAAGAGCGTGCCGATCAGGTCGGTGGTGTAATTGGGCGCGCCATCCGCCGTTTCCATGGAATAAACCACGTCAAAGGCGTTGAAGTTGGATACGAACGTCAAGATCGCGATCATGCCCACAACGGGCAGGATGAGCGGCAGCCTGATCCGAAAAAATTGCTGCCGCGAATTGGCCCCTTCAATGGACGCGGCTTCCATCAGGTCATCCGGAATGTTTTGAAAGCCGGCCACGAACATCATGGTGGGGATGCCCACCCATTGCCAGACCGAAACCAGCGACACGATGGGAAGCGCGGTGGATGTATCGCCCAGCCAGGACCGCGCCAGGAAGCCCAGCCCCATAGCCTTGAGCGTGGAGCCTGCCCAGATGGGGTTGAGCATCAGCTTAAACAGGTAGCCCGTGACCAGAACCGCGATGGTGCAGGGAATGAAGATGACCGTCTGATAAAATTGCCTGCCCCGCATGGTACGGTTGGTGAGCATCGCGGCAAAAAGAATGCCCAGCACATTTTGTACAAGCATATGAAAGGCGAAGAACACCCACGTGTTTTTGAACGCGTTCCAGAATCTTATGGATACTACCGGATCGGTAAACAGCCGCGCATAATTGGCAAGGCCCACAAATTGCCGCGTACCTGTGGTGCCTTCATAAAGCGAAAGGCGCACCGAGTCCGCCAGCGGATAGGCCATGAAAAGCCCGTACACCATAAGCGCCGGCAGAATGTACCGCATCCAGTACCAGCCGCCGGGGCTGATGCTGCCGCCGCCCCGGCCCGCCGGTAAATGTTGCCTGGCAATCATACGGTTTTCCTCCAATCCGGTTCGGATGGGCGCCTCTTGAGGCCTGTGGTATGCCGGAATCCTGGCTTGCCGGCTATGACAGGCAGGATTCCGGCGCGAAGGGTTATGGCTTGATGGCGGCAAGGGCATCGGCGGCGGCCTGGGGCGTCGCCTCGCCGCGGCAGATGGCGTTGAGCTGTTCCACCATGGGTATGTAGTAGGCATCAATCAGCTTCGGCCACACGAAGCGGGCATCCAGCGTCTTGCCCTGGTTGAGGGAGAGGATGTCGGTCACGCGCTCATTCTGGAAGGTGATGGGGGCGTTGATCATGGGGAAAAAACCGGCGGGCAGATAGTCCGCGGTAATCTGGGAGCCTTCGGGCGTGGCCAGCCATGCAAGGAACGCCTTCACTTCTTCGGGATGCTTTGTGGCTTTGTTTCCGGTGATGCCCATATCGGGGTGGAAGCACATGCCCGGAACCTTGCCCTGGGGAGCCGGGAAGGCCATGGTTCCCCAATCGGTGTCGTATTCGTCGTTGAGCGGGCCGCAGCGCCAGGATCCGTCAATCAGCATGGCGGCCTGGCCCAGGCCGAAAAAGATGTTGGCGTTGTCGTTGTCAATGGATTCAAAGCCTTCGGGCAGGAAGGGC
>JAEWWY010000179.1 GCA_023458835.1 Bacillota bacterium | reverse complement strand
CCGCTTATGGGGATCAGCACCCGCGCTTCGGCTTCCCCAACAGCGAGGTGGATACTTCCCTTTTGGTTCAGTTCCTGCGCAAGCTGTTCGCTATCGGGTATCTGAAAGAAGGCGAGCGGCCCATTGTTTCCTTTGAAGTCAAGCCCTGGGGCGATGAAGATCCGGAAATGGTGCTTGCCAACGCAAAGCGCTTTTTGAATCATGCCTGGACGCTGGTCTGACAAGGCCGGCACCACGCCACTTCATTTCAGGAGGGATAATTTATGAAAATCGTTATTTTGGATGGATATACGCTCAATCCGGGAGATTTGAGCTGGGATGCATTGAATGCTTATGGCCAGGTCACCGTTTATGACCGTACGCCGGAAGACCAGGTTGCCAAGCGGATTGGGGATGCCGATGTTGTCTATACCAACAAAACGCCTATTTCCCGGGAGGCAATGGATGCATGCCCTGGCATCCGGTATATCGGCGTTCTGGCTACCGGCTACAACATAGTGGACGTTGCGGCGGCAAAGGAGAAAGGGATCCCCGTATGCAACATCCCCACCTACGGCACGGCGGCAGTGGCGCAGTTCACCTTTGCGCTGCTCCTGGAGGTATGCCACCATGTGGGCCACCACAGCAACGCGGTGAAGGCCGGCCGATGGACAAGCAGCAACGATTTTTGCTTCTGGGATTTTCCGCTGATCGAGCTGGCAGGCAAGACCATGGGCATTATCGGCTACGGCCGCATCGGCCGCGCCACGGCTGCCATTGCCCGCGGGCTGGGCATGGACATCCTGGCCTACGACGCTTATGCCAGCGGCCCGGAATGCGTGCCGCTTGATACCTTGCTTGAAAAAAGCGACGTGATCTCGCTGCATTGCCCGCTGACACAAGAAAACAAAGGGCTGATCTGCGCCGCGACCATTGCCAAAATGAAGGATGGCGTGATCATACTGAACACCTCCCGCGGGCCGCTTGTCAATGAACAGGACCTTTACGATGCGCTGGTTTCCGGCAAGGTGTATGCGGCCGCGGTGGACGTCGTCTCCACAGAGCCCATCCTTGATGACAACCCGCTTTTGAAGGCCGAAAATTGCCTCATTACTCCCCACATCGCCTGGGCGCCCAAGGAATCCAGGGCAAGGCTGATGGATGTCGCCGTGGATAACCTGCGTGCCTTTGCCCAAGGGCAGGCCCAGAATGTGGTGAATCCGTAAAGCGCGCACAACGAACGGGCTGCCGCAATAAGCGCATATTCTGCATACTGTTGTTCAAAGGGGAGGATACCGCATCCGCGGATGCGGCCAAAGGGCTTTCCTATCTTGTTGCCGCCACAAACGGTAGCCAGGCTTCGGAGCCCTTTGGAAATCCTCGGATGCCATCCCTATGAATCGTTATGTGATTATACCGCTAATGCGACAGCCCCTTTTTTTCGCCAGCGGGGAGTGGTTGCGTGAAAAAATCCAGGACCCGCCATCTCTGGCGGTCCAAAATATTGATCAATACATGCCTGATGGTCGTTGTACCGCTTTTGGTGGTAGGCGGCGGGTTTTGTTTGCTGTACAGCGACAATGTCCAGCGCAGCCAGATGACCCAAAACGAGGATTACCTGAGCATGACGCAGGCGCGGCTGGAGCAGGCGTTTTCCAATGTGGAAACCCAGGCCGCCCAATGGATGAAACTGAATATAGGCACCTTTTCCTCCAAGGAGAACGATGGCTTCGCCAAAAACTATCTGCGGCTGATGCGTATCATCCACTCTCTGGAAGTATTGAAAAACAGCAATGAATGGATGGAGCGGGTCATCTTCCACCATGGCATCAGCGGCACGCTGTTGGACAGCGAATACGGCATCGTCCTCCTGCGGGATTACCGTATGCAAGGCGTATTGGATATATTGGCCGCGCAGGATATGCCCATCGGCTGGCATGCGCTTTCTAACCGGCAGGGTGAGGGCACCTTCCTGTTTGTCAGCCAGCTTCCCCGCAACGCGGAGGGCGCGCAGGATACGTTGATTGTGGTCCTGTCCAAAGCCAGGCTTGCGGCAGAGATCAATCCCCTGCCAAAGGTCATCCCCGGCTCACAATTCACCCTGCTGGAACAGGAAGGTCAAATTTTCTACCCCATCGCCCCATCGGATACAGAGCTGCTGCCGCCGGATGTGCACAGCCTGACAGCCGGCAGCGGAACCCGCAGCTACAGGATGAATGGCACCGACATGGTCACCACCTATGCTGTGGGCGCTTCGGGATGGAAGCTGCTGGCTACGGGCCCGTTCTACAAAGTATATTCCGCTATTGCCTGGGTATGGCAGATGGCCCTGAGCATCATGGGCGTGGGCGCCTTTTTGTCGGTGCTATGCATCGTATTTTTTTCCACCTGGATGTACAAGCCCTTTCAGGTATTGATGAATACCTTCATGCATATTGCCCCGTGGCGGCAGAACGCACGGCCCCAGGTGCTGGACGAGGTGGCGTATTTTCAGGACACAATCACCAATGTGCAGCGGGAAAAGGCAGCCTATATGAACCGCTGGCAATCGGTGCAGCAGGTGATCACTCAGCAATACCTGCTACTGCTGCTGCGCAACGGCCGGTACGCCGCACTGGATACGGTTCCCGAAATGCTGCCCCAGCACAGCGCGGCGGCGGTAGCGCTGATGCACCTGGAATCCCGCGGCAACAAGGATTCTCTTCTGAGTGACCGCCCCCTGGCCTTTTCCGCCATTGAGAACATTGCCCAGGAGCTCCTGGAGGAATACCCCGATCTTGGCGGCCACATCCTGGCCCAATATCCTACGGGCTTCAGCCTGATCTGCTTTCCTGCGCGCACGCTGCCGGACGGCGAGGTTTATGGCAGCATGCGGGCTTATTTAATGCATTTGCGGGAAACGCTGCAGCATTATCTGGATATCCGCATCTCCATTGGCGTGGGCCGTTTATATGAAAACCGCCTGGACGCATCCCTTTCTCACAGCGAGGCTTTGATGGCCATGCGTTACCATCTGCTGGGAACGAAGGATGAAGGCGTTTGCTTCTATCATGAGGTGATGGAGGATACGCAGGATGTCAAGCTGCATTACCCCGCAACGCTTGAAACGCGCATCATCGCCCATCTGAAGGAAAACAAGCCGGATGCCGCCAGGCATGACCTGGAGAAATTCGGGCAGCAGATCCAGGGCAGCGGCTCCTACCCCTTCTGCCGCCAGGCCTATATGCTGCTGCTGGCCGGCATTGTACAGACGCTGATCAAGGAGGAACGCTGGGCTGAAATGGTGCTGGGCGATAATTTGTTTGAAGCCCTGAATGAGTGCATCACCCTGCAGGAGATGCAGGACTGGATGATTCAGTACGTATTCCGGCTTTTTACCAAGCTGCAGCAGGAGGAGGACGGGGAGGGAAGCGCCCAGCGCATCGTGGATGCGGTGCAGCGCTATGTCCGCGACAATATCAAAGGCGACCTTTCGCTGATACAGTGCGCCGATGCGGTCGGCATCAGCGCTTCCTACCTGAGCCGTATTTTCAAACGGTACTGCGGCGCATCCTTTTTGGAGTATGTAACAGGAAAAAAGATTGAGTATGTAAAGGAAAGGCTGCTTACCACCCAGGAGAGCATAGGCGAAATTGCTCTGCAGGTCGGGTATTCGGAGCGCAGCCTGTACAGGATCTTTATCAAGCTGGAGGGTATGTCACCCGGCAGCTACCGGGAGAAAAATCAGCGTATGTAACACAAAAACTGTCATGCAGCCTGGCTGTGTGACAGTTTTTGATTGAGAGATAATGGAAGAAGTATCGGTTTCGTCATAGGTGACATTGCTTGACCTTTCCCCGATAGCATTAATTTTCAGTAGATTTGTTATGGAATCCACTCTATAATCGACAGTACATAAGCGGGACGATTCACAGGTTCACAAAGGGAGGAACCAGTATGAGCGACATACCGGTATCAAGAGGCGCGGCGCGCCCGGTTCAATCAAGGTCGCTGAGGCAGCGTATATGGCGCAGCCGGTATATCTATTTATTGATGCTGCCGGGAATTGCTTATTTGTTATTGTTTAAAATCGCGCCGCTGTGGGGCCTGTCGCTGTCCTTTCTGGATTACAGCGCGTTCTCCGGATTCTTCAACAGCCCATGGGTCGGATTGAAGCATTTTGGCAATCTGTTTTCCAGCAGCATTTTTCCGCGGATGCTGCGCAATACCTTTGCCATCAGCTTCCTGAACCTGTTCTTTTACTTTCCTCTCCCTATTATTATTGCCCTGCTGCTCAATGAGGTGCGCAAGAGCGGTTATAAGCGCTTGGCCCAGTCTGTGCTGTATCTGCCGCACTTTTTGTCCTGGGTGGTGGTGGTATCCCTTACATTCTTTCTTTTTTCCACGAATGTGGGCATCATCAACAAAGGCATTTCGGCTTTAGGCGGCAAGCCCATATCCTTTCTGACCAACAAGAGCTATTTCTGGCCGATGCTGATAGGGCAGACCATATGGAAGGAATGCGGCTGGGGCACCATCGTTTTCTTGGCGGCCATGTCGGGCATCGATCCGCAGCTATATGAGGCGGCGGTGCTGGACGGCGCTTCCCGCGGCCAGCAGGTGCGCTATATCACACTTCCCTCCATCTATCCTACCATCATTACGCTTTTGATACTGCGCATGGGCCGCATATTCGATACGGGCTTTGAGCACATCCTGCTGATGACCAACAGCATGGTACGGGATATGTCGGAGGTGTTCGATACGTACGCTTATACCCAGGGCATCTCCAAGGGGCAATTCAGCCTTGGCGTATCCGTGGGCTTGTTCAAAAGCCTGGTGGGGACCATCTTTGTCATCCTGTCCAACAAGGTATGCAAGCGCGCCGGGTTCGACGGGATTTACTGACGAAGGAGGGAAAAAGCGTATGAGCTTTGTAAACGCAAAAAAAAGCACAGCGGGCGACTGGGTGATTATGACGGTGCTGGGCATAATCATGCTGATCTGCCTCTTTCCGTTTTTGTATGTGATCAGCGTATCCTTCACCCATCCGGATAGCTATACCCCTATGAAATTCTATCTTTTGCCGGACCGGTTTTCCCTGGAGGGCTATAAGTATATTTTTCAGAGCCAGAACTTTATGCGCGCCATAGGAAACACGGCATTGGTCACCGCTATCGGCACGGTGCTCAACGTATATGTGACGTTCACCTTTGCCTTCGGGCTTACCCACAAGGATGTGCCCGGCAACAAGGTGCTGTCCGGCATCATTGTATTTTCGCTGATCTTCAACGCCGGCATCCTTCCCAACTACCTGTTGGTCAAAAACCTGGGGCTGATGAACTCCCACTGGGCGCTGATATTGCCCGCGCTGACCAGCGCGTGGGATCTGGTAGTGGTGCGCTCCTTTATGAACTCGCTGCCCAAGGAACTGGAGGAAAGCGCCTGCATCGACGGCTGCAATGACTGGACGTGCTTCTTCCGCATTATACTGCCGCTGTCCAAAGCGTGCCTGGCCACCTTTACACTGTTTTTCGCCGTCTACTACTGGAACATTTACTTCAACGCCATGGTGTACCTGACGGACTCCGGCAAATGGACGCTGCAGGTGCTTTTGAAAACCATGATCATCGATTCTGACGCCATGGGTTTCAGCCCCCTGGCAGATCAGAAGGTGCTGCCCCAGGAGACCATCAAAATGGCCGCCATCGTTACCGCCATGCTGCCCATTCTGCTGGTTTACCCCTTTTTGCAAAAGTATTTCGCCCAGGGCGTGATGGTCGGCTCCGTCAAAGGTTAATATGTACAAGCGCCCAGGCGCTTGCAGCATAATGAAAGAAAGGGAGAAAAGAAATGAAAAGGTTGCTCGCACTGGTCCTCACCCTGATCCTTGGTCTTGGCATCATTTCAGTTCCGGCAATGGCTGCCGAGGAAGCTCCGCTGGAAATCAGCATGATTATCCCTTTGTATTCCGATGAACCTTCCCTGGATGACGCGTTCTGGTCCGCCTGGCAGGAGATGACCAACTCCAAGCTGACGGTGGAGTGGGTCCCCTCCGGCGACTTTCACACCAAGTATAACCTGAAGCTGTCCTCCGGCGATATCCCCGAGGTTTCCTCTGTGCCGGACGTCCGTACCCCCACCCTGATCAACGCCATCAAGCAGGGCGCCTTCTGGGACCTGACTGATTACCTTGGCGACTTCAGCAAGTATCCCAACCTGTACAAAAACCAGGTGGAAGGCGCCTACAAATACCTGACAGTGGACGGCCGCATCTATGCTGTGCCCCGTTCCCGCACCCAGACGGACAACGGCCTGAAGATCCGCAAGGACTGGCTGGACAAGTGCGGCCTGCCCGTGCCCACCACATTGGAAGAATACCGGGAAGCCCTGAAGGTGATCTGCGCCTCCGATCCCGACGGCAACGGCAAGGATGATACCATCGGCCTGATCGCTGTGGGCAGCACCAACGGCCTCCCCCTCATTCCCATCAACGGCGCGTTTGGCGCGTTCAAGGCCCAGTTCGACGCCGACGGCGGCTATATCGCCACCCAGCTAAACGACGCCACCACCGCCGCCATCGCCTATTTCCGCGACCTGTACGCGGATGGCACCCTGGCCCAGGAGTTCCCCGCCATCAAAAACAACCAGGCCATCGAGATGTTCACCAGCGGCATGGGCGCTTCCTACCCCCGCAGCATCTGGTGGGACTATGACTGGGAGCAGACGCTGAAAAAGATCCAGCCCGAGGCCGAGATCCTCAACCTCACGCTCAAGGGCCCGGACGGCTATGCCATCGAGCTGCTGACCGGCGTATCCGGCGGTTTCTACATCTCCAAAAAGGTGCCCGAGGAAAAAATGCTCAAAATCCTGGATTACTTTGAAAAATCCGCTTCCGTGGAAGCCTTTGAGCTGAGCTACTTCGGCGTGGAAGGCGTCCACCATACCGTATTGGAAGACGGCAGCAAAAAGATGACCGAGCAGGGCACCAAGGAAGTCAACGTGACCAGCAAGGGCGCCGGCGTGCTCAACTATGGCAAATGGGTAAAAGTGGACGCCGCCAATGCCCCCGCGGCCTACAATGAGATGAAGCGCAAGGAAGTGGAAAGGTACGTGGAATTGGGCCTGCCCCAGTTCATGTCCCATGCCATCAGCGACACCTGGTCCCAGACTTGGCCCAGCTATGAAGAGGAATGGGCGGCCATGGGCACCAAGGCGATCTTTGGCGAGATCACCATGGAAGAGTACACGGCCTATGTGGACACCCTGCGCGCTATGCCCGAGTTCAAGCAGGCCTTCCAGGAACTGACCGCCTATTACAATAACCTGAACCAGTAACGTCCCACAATTTCATGAAAAGGAGGGCCGGGTGTATGCCCTGCCCTCCTGATTTATTTCGAACCGTACGAAAGGAGCAAAAACATGCCGCAGCCTTTATGGTGGAAGGAACCGTTGCGTGTTATCCAAACCAATCTGCAGGTACTGGATACCCCCAAGATGGACCCTGCAAAGATCGCCCAGGAAACATACGATATGGGCGGGAATGTGCTGGTCATGAATGTGGGCGGCATCGTGGCCTGGTATGAGAGCCAGGTCCCCTTCCATGATGTGAACCCCTGCCTGCCCAAGGAATATGACCTGCTGGCCCGGCTGATCGAAGAATGCCACAAGCGCGATATCCGTTTGGTGGCCCGCTATGATTTTTCAAAGGCTTATGACAAGGCGTACCAGCTTCGTCCCCAGTGGTTTGCCCGCAAGGAGGATGGCACCGCCATCACCACCGGCGCGCTCCGCCCCGGAGCGTGGGACCTGCTGTATACCACCTGCATCAACAGCGGCTACCGCAACGGCGATGTGGCCCTGAAGGTGCTGAAGGAATCACTGGAAAAGTACGACATCGACGGCGTGTTTTTCAACGCCCCCCATCCCGGCCCCTGCTGCTGCGACAACTGCCGCCGCAAATACATGGCTTATTACGGGCAGCCCCTTCCGTCAGACCCCGGCCAGTACGCCCCCGACTGGATGAGCCGCATCCTGCGGGATTGCGTGGACCAGTGGTATAAGCAGGTCAAGGCAGTCAAGCCCGATATCCCGCTGATATTATATTATGCCATCTCCCACGACAACCTGTTTGACCGCCTGGCTACCTGCGATATGATCTGCTGCGAGCCCCAGGATGTGCTTTCCCTGGGCTGGCAGAACATTCCCCAAAGCTGGAAGCCTGCATTATGCATCCGCCTTGGCCGCTCCGAACCGGAAAAGGCGCCCGTTCCCTTCGGCATCATCCATTCCTGCCCCGGCATGGATTGGCGGCATACAGGCCTGCCGCCCGCGGAATACAGGTATTGGATGAGCCAGGTGCCCGCCAACGGCGGCATGATCTGGCATTCCATCACCGGCTTTAGCGATACTATTCCGGATAAGAGGATATTGGACTGCGTAAGCGAAATAAACCACAACATCCAGGCGGTAGAGAAGGATATGCACCAAGCAGTTTCCACCGCCAAGGTGGCGCTTTTGTGGAGCATGGAGGGAAGGGGCGGCCTGGAGAAGGCTTTCCTGGGTCAGGCCGGTAATGCCGCCGAAGGCTGGGCGGAAGCGCTGATCGACCAGCAGGTGCTCTTTGACGTGCTGTTAAGGGAACAGGTATTAAGCGGCCGTCTGGATCAATACAAGGTACTGGTCATTCCTCAAGGCAACCGGCTGGATGAAGCGATGACCAGGGTACTGGATACGTTCCTGAAAGCGGGCGGGCGCGTGCTGGTGGAAGGCGTCCCCACCGTGATCACGGATGAAGCGCGGAGCATGCTGGGCATTGAACAAGAGGTGGTAACCAGCGAAAACCTTGTGGCAACCTATCTGCGCTTTGAGGAAGCGGAGGGCGGCAATCCCCTATCCACGGGCTTTGAGCGGACGCCGCTGATTGCCCACCGGGGCGTGGTGCAGTACGTGCATCCGCTGCCGGGCGTAAAATGCCTGGCTACGCTGGTACCTCCCTTTGCCCCGCTGGAGGCCGTGGGCGCGCCGCCGGAACGGGCCAGCATTCCCAATCCCGTCAGCGACCTTCCCCTTTGCCTGTATCATGAAGTGGGTCATGGCGCTGTCCTGACCATGCCCTTTGAGTTTTCACGGATGGTCACGGCGTATAAGCTTTCGGAGCACGGCATGCTGGCAGGCAATGCCATCCGCATGCTGCTGGGGGGCGAGCAGCACATATCCTGCACCCATGTGCGCGGGCTGCAGTTGATGGGCTATGCATACGAGGGAGCACAGTTGATCCATCTGGTCAACGGCGTAGGCCAGCGCCCGCTGGATACCAATGTGCAGCTTACGGATATCCGCGTCAAGGCGCGCTGGGATGGAAGCACCCCTCCCAAGGCTGTGGCGCTGCTGGGCAAGAAGCCCCTTGCCGTTTCCATGAAGGATGGCTGGGCGGAATTTGTGCTTGACCGGCTGGATGTTTGGGAAGTCATCAAGTTAAGCTGATCTATGCCTGAGGAGGAATCGTTACATGAATATACAGGTGTATGGCTCGGCGCCGCAAATCGAGTTCGGCCTTGGAAAAGCCGGCG
>JAEWWY010000178.1 GCA_023458835.1 Bacillota bacterium | reverse complement strand
TCTCCGCCTGAACCGCGCATTGACCCATTTCCGGATATATGATACCATCTGAGCATATTGGATGAATCTGCATCAGATTTGCGCTTGCAAGTCATATCTTTGAGAGATGGAGAGATGCCGCATGGATACGCCAAGGGACATGTCGATCCGGCTGGATCATATCACGCTGGGGGTCTGCTACTATCCCGAGCAGTGGCCCGAGGCATTGTGGGAAGATGACCTGAACAGGATGCGGGCATGCGGCATCGAGGTGGTGCGGGTATTTGAGTTTGCCTGGAGCGTGGTCGAACCGGCGGAGGGCGTTTATGATTATTCGCTCTTTGACCGCTTCCTTTCACTGGCGCAAAGCGCGGGTGTGAAGATCATCCTCTGCACGCCCACCGCAACGCCCCCCGCCTGGCTGACCTGCAACTATCCGGAGGTGCTGGGCGCCGATATGCCGGGCAGGCATTTGTCCCATGGGCACCGCCGCCATTACAACTACAATTCCCCTGTTTACCGCGCGTTTACCGAAAAAATCGTCACCGCGCTGGCCCTTAGGTACGGGGACCATCCCGCCGTCATCGGCTGGCAATTGGACAATGAGTTCAACTGCGAGGTGGACGAGTTTTATTCGGACAGCGACAGAGAGGCCTTTAGGCAATATCTCAAAGACCACTTTCAAACGCTGGATCACCTGAACGACGCCATCGGCGCGCGCTTCTGGAACCAGACGTATTCCGCCTGGGAGCAGGTGGACATGGAGCGTCACACCATCCACGATCATGCCAACCCCCACATGGCGCTGCTGGAAAAGCGCTTCTTTTCCAAGAGCACCATCGCTTACGCGAAGCTGCAAAGCGATATCCTGAGAAGGTATATCGGCAATCGCTTCATCACCACCAACTGCATCTACGGCCATCTGGACAATTTCGAATTGACCAATACGGCGCTGGACTTTACTAGTTACGACAGCTATCCCAACTTTGGCTACGGGTGGGAGAACATGCAATCCGCCAGGCAGGAGGGGCTGGGCGACCGGCTTACCGGCTTGAGGCTCAGCTATGCCCGTGCCGCCTCGCCCAACTTTGGCGTTATGGAGCAGCAGGCCGGCGCCCACGGCTGGGATTTCCGCATGCTCTCTCCCATGCCGGCCCCGGGGCAGATGCGGCTGTGGGCCATGCAGTCCATTGCCCATGGCGCGGATTTTGTAAGCTTCTTCCGCTGGCGCACCGCCCCCTATGGGACGGAGATCTATTGGCACGGCCTGAACGATTACGGCAACCAGCCCAACCGCCGCCTGAAGGAGCTGGAGGCGCTGTATGGGGACGTGTCGAAGCTTGCGGCCGCGGCGGGCAGCCGCTACCGGGCGCAGGTGGCCCTGGTAAGCGATTACCTGAATGAATGGGATGGCGAGAGGGACCTGTGGCATGGTCCCCTTCACGAAAAGTCCCGGAACAATATTTATGAAGCCGCCCAGTTCAGCCACACGCCCCTGGATATTGTATACATCCGCAAAACCAGTACCGGCGCCACAAGCCTTGAGGAACTGGCCCGCTACAAAATGCTGATCTATCCCCATCCCACCATCCTTACCGAGGACACGGCGGAGCTGCTGAAGGCCTATTGCCGGCGCGGCGGTATCCTGGTCCTGGGCGCGCGCACCGGTTACAAGGATGAATACGGGCGCTGCCCCATGCGGCCCATGCCGGGCTTCGCGCGGGAGTTGTGCGGGGCCCAGGTGGAGGATTATACCTTCGTCCGCCCGGAAGAGCCGCCCGTGCGCATCCGCTGGAACGGCGCGCTTTTGGACGCGCCGGTATTCCACGATCTATTGGCGCCGGTGGAGGGGGGCGAGGTGCTGGCCGCCTTTGACGGCGGATATTATCATGACACGCCTGCCCTGATACGCAAGCGCCATGGGCAGGAAGGCGCATCGTATTACCTGGGGGCGGGGTTCTCCAAAGGCATGGCGGAAGCGCTGCTGTGCGCCCATGGCTTGCTGTCCCCTTATGCCGGGATCATCGCCTGTCCCCAGGCGGTGGAGCTGGCCTGCCGGGAAAAGGGGGCGAGCGCGTACTTCTTTGCGCTCAACTATGCCGGCAGCACGCAGGTCCTTCAGTTTTTGCAGCCGCTTAAGGATGCTTTCACCGGGGAAACATGCTCCGGTCCCTTTGCGCTGGCGCCCTACGGCGCAGGCGTCTTCGTGCGGGAGCAGGAATCCGGCGGGGTATAAGCGGATAAAATGGAAAAAAGCTGAGGCCGGGCACCGGTGCATGTATATTTTGGGATGGATGCCCATGGTGCGGGCAAAGGGATGAAAGCAGATGGACGGGGAGCTTTGTGAGGCCGGGCATCCTTTTGCCGCAGCTTGGGTGGGCGATTGATAATCGCCCCTACGCCTGATTTGAGTTTGTTGACTTCTCTGCCGGAGCGTGTGCGAGCCGGAAGAAAGGCCGATAGACCCATTGCAATCGTAGGGGCGATTACTATTGGGATCGCCGCTGCTGTTTATATCGTTTTTCTTGAAGGATTTTAAAGCCGCATAATACGCATCGGTGGCGATGGGTACCGGCAGGCCTGGAATCTCCAGTGCCTACCTGTCGCAAAAATTTCATCAGGAGGCAGGCGTCACCTTTATCGAGTATCTGACCAACTGCCGCATGGAGGCTGCCAAGCGGCTGCTCAGGGATGACCGGCTGTCCATACGCGACGCATGCCAGGGGGCGGGGTTTCCCAACTACAATTACTTTATCCAGCTTTTCCGGGAGCGCACGGGCGTAACGCCCATGCAGTACAAAAGAGGCTCCGCGGCCCCGGCCCCGCCGGTATAGGATGGGGGAGAGGCCTGGGCGTCCTCATGCTTCCGTCTTCTCCCCGGCGGCCTTTTCCGACGCCTGCCTGTAAGCCCTGGGCGACAGGCCCATTTCCTTTTTGAACAGGCGGCTGAAATACAGGGGGTTGTCATAGCCCACGATCCGGGCGATGTCCGTGACGGGCATCCGGGAGGAAACCATCAATTCCCTGGCGTGGCCGATGCGCTGCCTTGTGATATACCTTTGGGGCGGCAGGCCCGTATGCGCCCTGAACCTGCGGATGAAGGTGGAGACGCTCATGTTCGCCCGGCGGGCGTAGGCCGCTATGGACACGGATTCCTCCGGATGGCGGTGGATCCATTCCACCAGCCGCTGCAATTCCGGACTGGCGGCGGATTGCTGGCCGCTCCTTTCCTTCATCCCCCTGGAAAGGAGGTAGACCAGCGCCTGGGCATGGGCGGCCGCCAGCTCCTGGCAGTAAAGGCCGCATAGCTGCAACTCCCGGATGATCCTGCCCAGCAGCATGACGCAATCGCCCTGGACGCCGGCATGGAATACCTGAAGCGCCGGAAGCCCGGCCTTTGCAAGCAGGCCGGCGGCCTGGGCACCGGAAAAGTGCAGCCAGTATACATCCGGCTTTTCCTTCAAAAAATACCCGTATTGCTGGGGCTGGCCGGGCGGGTATAAAAACGCCTCCCCTTCCCCGGCGGTTTGCTCCCCCTCCGGCAGGTAAAAATGGGCCTTGCCGCCGGCGATGTACAATAGCTGCCAATCCTGCCTGCCCTCCCGGCGGAGTGTCTCGAATTCCTGCCTGCGCACCAGTTGGTAATGGCCGCAGCCGCTGACAAAAATGGCATGCTCCGCGCCCGCGTCATCCACGTCATAACCATAGAAATATCCTGCATCCATGCGCATGGCGGACATATCCCCCTTGATGTTCCGTTTTTTCAGACGCGCATATTGTGCATGTTTTTGCCTCTTTTGTCAATGGACGAAACAGGCCTTTGGGATACAATAAACTACAGTGGATTGATGTACTCGGAAAGGAAGAATCATATGCTCAAGCGGTTTTATGAAGATCCCCAGGTGCTGCATGTAAATACGTCTTCACCCCGCGCCTATTATCTGCCCTGCGCGGGGGAAGAGGAGGCCCGCAGGGGGGAGGATTCCTCCCGCCGCGTCCTTTTGAACGGCGACTGGACATTCGCCTACTATGAAAGCGTGGAGGATGTTCAGGAGGACATCGGCCGCGTGGATTTTCCCCTGGGGAACAGGACCATCCCCGTGCCCTCCGTGTGGCAAAACCACGGCTATGACCGCCATCAGTATACCAATGTGCGCTATCCCTTTCCCTATGACCCGCCCTATGTGCCCAGGGAAAACCCCTGCGGCGTATACCGCCGGAGCTTTACCCTTGCGGACGATGCCATGCGCTGCTATCTGAACTTTGAGGGCGTGGATTCCTGCCTGTATCTATTCGTCAACGGGCAGTTTGTGGGCTACGACCAGGTATCCCACTCCACGGGGGAATTTGAAATCACCGCCTACGTTCATACCGGGGAAAACACGCTGACCGTCGCGGTTTTGAAGTGGTGCGACGGCAGCTACCTGGAGGACCAGGACAAATTGCGCATGTCGGGCATCTTCCGGGACGTGTACCTTTTGCTGCGCCCCAAGCGCCACGTGTGGGATGTGTTTGTAAACGCCTGTCCGGATGACAGCTTCCGGGGGGCATCCATCGATGTGAAGCTGGATTACGCCGGGGAAGCCTTCCCCCTGGAGTTTGTATTGCTGGCCCCTGACGGAGAGGAATTGGCCCGGAAGCAGGGAACGGGCGGTGCCCGGTTTGCGCTGGAAACCGCCTCCCTCTGGACGGCGGAAACGCCGGTATTGTACACCCTGCTGATCGCAGGCGGCGGCGAATCCATCGCCATCCCGGTGGGCATCCGCAAGATCGAGGTCCAGGACGGGATCATCCTATTGAACGGCAAACGC
>JAEWWY010000177.1 GCA_023458835.1 Bacillota bacterium | reverse complement strand
CGCATTCTATTTTTGTGCTTTCCATCAAATGAACAGGCAGTACAGAGTCTACAGGGCAGGTTATCTTTACTGGTATGCCCTTTCACTGATCATGATGGCGCTGGGGACGCTGGCCTTCTGCCTGACGGATGAGCTTGGCACCCTTCTTGGCTGGACCGGAAGAGCCGCTCAGTATGTCGGCGCCATCTTTGCCCTCTTTTCCATGATCAAGGTTGCCAACTCGGCAAGGAAGCAGGGAAGCTCGTTGCCTGCCATCATGGCAGATTTTTTCACAAGGGACAAAGACAATTATATCAGCCTGGCGGAGTGCACTGCGGCTGCAATCATTTCGGTGGATGAGGCCGGCAGGATTTTTTTTGCCAATACGGCCGCGGCGGAGTTGCTTCACTATGAGAAAAATGAATTCTTCCGCACCTTCTTTTACAGCCTGCTGCCGGAGCCGCATCAAAGCCGGGTCCGCCTCGATTTTGAGATTTTTGCCAAACAGGGAAAAAGCGGGCTTGCGGTGCCCGCGGAAATGGAGGTGCTGAACAAGGAAGGGACGCGCGTGCCTGTGGAGATTGCCGCCACATACCGCAGGCTGTCCGCCGGGTATGCCTGCACCTATCTCCTGTACGACATCACGGAGCGCAAAAAGGCAGCCCAGGCCTTGCGCCGGCAGGAAGAACTGCTTCAAGCCATCATCGATGGCACCAAGGACCCCGTTTTTCTCAAGGATGAAAACAGCAGGATCTTGATGGGCAACCGGGCGCTGGGCCGGGCCATGGGCATGCCGCTGGATCAGATCATAGGCAAAACCGATGTGCAGATTTATGCCGACCAGGAAAAAGCCTGGGAGATCATCAGAAACGACAGGCAGGTGCTTGCCTCGCGCGATGCGCAGCCCTTTGAAGAGACCGTTCCTACACCCCAGGGAACACGAACGTATTTGGTGAACAAGACGCCATGGCTGGACGAAAACAAAAATGTGCAGGGCATCATCGGCATCGCCCATGATATCAGCTCAAGAAAGGCCATGGAAACGGAGCTTAGGCGAAAGACGGAAGAGCTGGAGGAGAAGAACCGGCTGATCACCGACTTTTTTATCAACATCTCCCATGAGTTCAAAACCCCCCTGTCCATCATTGTGCTTCTTGCGGATATGATGGGACAGGAAACTGCGAGCATAGGCAGCCAAAGCGAAGACCATGTCCGGTTTGTAAGCATGCTGAAGGTCAACGCCTACCGGTTAAGGCGGCTGGTAGCCAATCTGCTGGACATTACAAAGCTGGATGCCGGCTTCATGGAGCCGCATTGGGAGCGCGTGGACGCGGTGGCTTTGCTCAAAAGCATCTTTGTTTCCACCGACGCCTATGCCAGGCAAAAGGGACTGACGCTGCATTTTTCCCGCAATATGGAAGAGCTGTTCCTGTCTACCGACAGCCTGATGCTGGAAAGGATTCTGCTGAACCTCCTATCCAACGCCATGAAGCACACTTCGGCGGGCGGCTCCATCCAGGTGGATTTTAAGGCGCTTGCCCAAAACGTGATCATCACCGTAATGGATAACGGCGAAGGAATTCCTGATGAAAAAAAGATTGTCATCTTCGACCGCTTCCGGCAGGTGGATACCTCCCTGACCAGGACAAGCGAAGGCTGCGGCATAGGGCTTTCCATCTGCAAAGCGCTGACGGAATTGCTGGGCGGAAGCATCGCGTTTGAAAGCAGCCTTGGCAAGGGAAGCACATTCTCCGTAACGCTGCCCATACTGCACCTGAAGGATGCAGGATACGCCGCCGACTACAGCGGCATGGGGCTGGACAGCCTTGTCCAAATGGAATTATCCGATATCAACTTTGGTTAATCTGCCGCTGCGGTGCAATTGATGCACTGACCGGATTTTCTCGATCATGGTGATGGCGTCCACAGGCTTGACCAAAAAAGAATCGGCGCCAAGCTCCAGCGCGCGCCGGATCATGGCATTGCTGCTGATAGCAGACAAAACGACGACAGCCGGCTTTTTACCCTCCATTTGCATAAGCTGCGCAAGCACCTGCATGCCATCCATATCAGGCATGATAATGTCCAGCAGAACCACGTCGATTTTTTCTTTTTGGATCATGTCAAGCGCTTCGCGTCCGCTGTTGGCAACCCCCGCGGGAATAATGTCGGCATACTGCGCAAACAGACGGTCGATAATGGCTGCCAGGTCCTTATTATCGTCGACTATCAGTACCTTGATCAAGCCGGATACCATGCTGCTCACTTGCTTTCCTCATAAATATAACAACTGAGAGCATCATACCACTCCCCTTGCGCGCATGACAAGAGCGAATGGGTATACGGAATAAAGTTTCAAAATCTCATTGACATTTCATTTGTATCATGATAACATTTCATTGAAACGTTTAAGTAGCGGAAATGATGTGACTGCATGAAACGTATAAACATCAAGGATGTTGCGAGGGAAGCCGGTGTGTCGCCGGCGACCGTCAGCTATGTACTCAATCAAAAAGCGACCGAAACAATCAGCGCCGGAACAACCGAGCGTGTCTATCAGGCTATCGAAAAGCTGAATTATGTTCCGAATCTGAATGCACGAAGCCTTTCCAGCAAAAAGACGAACCTGATCGGCGTGGTGATACCGCAAAACGAACCTGGAAAGGAAATGATGTTTGGCAATCCCTTTTATGGCGAGCTGCTTTCCGCCATTGAGTATACGGCCCGCAGGGAAGGTTATCACCTGCTGCTTTCAGGCCCGGAAACCAACCAGAGCTATATGAACATCGCCCGCAACCGCGGCGTGGACGGCATCATCATTATCGGCTCCTACCCCACCAAAAGCCTGGATGAACTGCACCAGCTCTCCGTGCCGGTGGTGCTGATCGATACGTATGTGAATGACCCGGTGTTTCATACCATCGGCATTGACGACCGGGCGGGCGGCCATATGGTAACCAGGTATCTTGTGGAACGGGGGCATAAAAAGATCGCGTTCGTATCCGGCTCCATCAGTGAGCATGGGGTCAATTTCAAACGCTTTCAGGGATATCGGGAGGCGCTGCTTGAATCGGGTATAGCGGCGGAAGATAAGCACTTATATCTTGGAACGATGGAGTTTGAATACGGCATGGCCGCGGCCGGAGAAATGATTGCACGGGGAGACGGAGAAACGGCCGCGTTTGTGACGGCGGACATCCTTGGCATCGGCCTAGTCAAGGGGCTTCGGCGCCTTGGCGTGGAAGTGCCGCAGGATATATCCGTGATCGGCTTTGACGACGTCAGCCTGGCGCGCATGTGCGACCCGTCGCTGACGACCGTCTGGCAGGATATTGCTGAAAAGGGAAGATGCGCCGTGCGCATGATTCTGGACTCCACCCAGGGCAATACCGGCAAGCAGGAGTGCATTCTGCCCATCAGGCTTGTGGAGCGGGAATCGGTGCGATCCATTTCATAAAGGGGCTGCGATCATGATCAAACATCTGGGCGAGAGCCTTACGCCATTTGAAACGCAGGGCTTTTCGCGGAACCCGGAACTTCCCCTTTTGGGGGATAACGTGACGGTCACCTGCAGGGTGGATGGCGATGATCTCATTCCATCTCTGAAGCTTAAGGCGCAAGGGCGGATTAAGGTCCTGGAGGGCATGCCGCTGGGAGGGCGGCGTTACCGCTTTGAACTGGGGGCTTTTGCGAAACCGCAAAGGGTGAGCTACCGTTTCTATACCGGCAAGGAAGAAACTGCATGGTTTTCCTTTGATGTGCTGGCACAGGAAGAGCTTAAAGCGCCGTCAGCTCTTTTACGAAACGGCCAAACGGTATCCTTGCGCTATGGAGATGATATCGCCGTATCCTTTACAGGCGGAAAGACCCTGGAGATCGTCACGGAACAAGGCGCCTTTTCAGGCTCCGCGTGTGATCAGGCAACGCTTGCATTGCCGGAAGGGTTTTTGTTGGAAATATCGGCGTCGGAAAAAATTTGGAAACTGAAACGGTTCAGTAATCTGATATGCGAAGGCTTGGGATTTTCGCTTTACCGGCGGGCGGACGGGAGCGTCGCAAAAATTCAGATGCATGTATCCATGGCCTGCGCCTATGTTATGGGCACCGGCGAACGCTTTGACGCCGTCAATCAAAAGAACAGGTTTACCAATGGCAGGGTGGTGGAGAAATTCACCCATCAGGGGGAGCAAACCTACCTGCCGATGCCGTTTTTCTTTACGGAGCAGGGCCTGGGCTGGTACCGGGTGAGTGACATTCCCGCCGCCATGGACTTCTCGGATCATATGACCATCACGCAGGAAACAGAGGGCAATCTGCTGAGCAGGGATGTGCTTTTCTTCGGCTCTTCGGCCGATGTGCTGTCAACCTTTGTTCACCTTACGGGAAAGCCCGCGCTCCCGCCGGAATGGGCTTTCGGGGTATGGATAAGCGCCAATGGCTGGAACAGCGACGCGGAGGTGGAGGCACAGCTATCGGCGCTTAAACGGTTCAACTATCCTGCGTCCGTCATAGTTCTGGAGGCATGGAGCGATGAGCGCACCTTCTACCGGTGGAACGGCAACGGAAACTGGAAGGATCCCCGCGAAACCGTCTCCCGCCTCCGGGAACAGGGCCTGCACCTGGTGCTCTGGCAAATTCCCGTTATCAAGCACGAGTGGGACGGGGAACCGGGGGAAGCGCTGGAGGAAGACATCCGTGAGGCGGTCGCAAAGGGGTATGTCGTCCAGAGCGGGGACGGAAGCCCTTACCGGATCACGGAGAACTGGTTCCACAACAGCATGCTGCCGGATTTTACGAACCCCGAGGCTGTCAAATGGTGGTTTTCAAAGCGCAAGTACCTGCTGGACATAGGCGTGGAAGGCTTCAAGACGGACGGGGGAGAGTTCCTGTTTGAAAAATCCGCCCGGCTGCATGACGGCAGCACGGGGCTGCGGGCGCACAACCTGTATCCCGGGCAGTACATAGGGGCCTACCATGCGTTCCTGAACGAAAACGGGATAAACGGCGCCATTTTCAGCCGCGCGGGGTATGTGGGCGCCCAGGCCCAGCCCATCCATTGGGCGGGCGATCAATTGAGCCAGTGGAGCGAATTGCAAAGCCAGCTTCGGGCGGGGATATCGGCGGGCCTGTCCGGCGTGCTGTTCTGGAGCTTTGACATCGGCGGCTTCGCGGGGGAATTGCCAGGCGCGGAGCTGTATCTGCGGGCGACGGCCATGGGCTGCTTCAGCCCGGTGATGCAGTGGCACGCAGAGCCCAGGGGCGGCCAGTTTTATGGCACCTATGAAAGCGATTGCAACAATGACCGCAGCCCGTGGAATCTTGCCCAAAAGCTGAAGGACGACCGGGTGCTTGCAGTTGCCTGCGGGTATGCGCGCCTGCGTGAACGGCTGCGCCCGTACCTGTGGGAGGAAGCGCAGCATTGCGTCCGTGCCCGCCGGCCTATGATGGCGCATCTTTGCCTGGATTTCCCTGAGGATGCCCGGGTCTGGAGCGTGGAGGATGAGTACATGCTTGGCCGCCGCTATCTTGTCGCCCCGATGGTGCGGGAAGGCGGGGATGAGCGCAGCGTATACCTGCCCGGGGGCAGATGGCGTCATTTCTTTACCGGCGAATGCTTTGACGGAAGCAGTGAGATGCGCGTCTCCTGCCCGCTTGAGCAGATTCCCGTATTCGAAAGGATGGACGGCAATGGTGAGAGCTCCGGCCGGTCCATAGGGAATCACCTGCAACACAGATAACAACGGGGGGGTGGTCTGCTTGTATCTTAGCAACCGGCGGGAAAAGAGACTTACGGTTGCGTTCTTTCTGGCGCCGTCGCTGATAGGCCTGCTGGCGTTTTGCCTGATTCCCATGCTGGCATCCGTCGCCTACAGCCTGCTGGATTACGACCTGCTCAAGCCCATGGATTCCATCCGGTTTGTGGGATTGCGCAACTTCATCAAGGTGCTCACCGGCAGGGAGTTGTATGATACGGGGCTGCACACGCTGACCTATGTGGCGCTGTATGTGCCGCTGGTTCTGGTGGTATCGCTGTTCCAGGCGCTTTTGCTCAACCGTGATTTTCGCGGCAAGTCTTTTTACCGCATCATTTTCTACACGCCGGTCATTACCTCCTGGGTGGCGGCCGCGGCTGTGTGGAGGTGGTTTCTCAACGGGCAGTTCGGGGCGTTCAACCAATTGCTGGGCTTCATCGGCATCAGCGGCCCCAGTTGGCTCAATGACAGGAACTGGGCGATGCCGGGGATCGTGATCGCCGCCGTATGGAAGGATTGCGGATATTTTGCCCTGATCCTGCTGGCGGCCCTCAAGGCCATTGACAAGACCTATTATGAGGCGGCGGATATCGACGGCGCGGGCTTTATGCGGAAATTGTACGGGATCACCCTGCCGCTTATCTCCCCTACGCTGTTTTTGCTGGTGGTCATGCTCATCATCGGTTCCCTGCAGGTGTTTGATTCCGTCTTCATTATGACGGGGGGCGGCCCGGCGGGGGCAACGACCATCTTCATGGAGCGCATTTACCGCTATGCTTTCAAAATGTACAAGATGGGCATGGCGTCGGCTTTCTCCTGGGTGATGTTCGTGCTGATCCTCCTGTTTACGCTGGTGCAATTCTGGCTGCAAAAGAGGTGGGTCAACTATGACACATGAGCAAACGTCTCCTGCCGTATATCCCCGGCGCGGCCTGCCTGCCTTGCGCCGCACGGTGAACTGGGTATTCTTCTACCTGGCCGTCACATTGCTTGCGGCCTTTGTGGCGATGCCGTTTTTGTGGATGATCTCCACCTCCTTCAAGAGCCACGAGGGCATCATGACGGTGCCCATCCGCTGGATTCCCCAGAATCCAACGGTGGAGGGGTATAGCCGCGTCTTTTCCATGACCAATTTTTCTTTCCCCCGCGCCGTGTTCAACAGCTTCTTTCTTTCCGCCATGGGTACTGCGGTCAGCGTGATGTCGGCGGCAATGGCAGCGTTCATCTTCGCAAAGGTTCCCTTCAAGGGGCGCCAGCGCATCTTTGGCCTGTTCCTGGCCACGATGATGATCCCCGGCACCGTGACGATGGTTCCCAATTACATCATCCTCAATTACCTGGGCCTTCTGGACAGCTTTACAGGCCTGATCCTGCCGTCCATCTTCAGCGCCTTTAGCGTATTCATGCTCCGTCAAAGCATGATGGGGCTCAATGACGCGTATCTGGAATCCGCGTTCATCGACGGCGCGCCGCTGTACAAGATCTTTTACAGGATCGTTCTTCCCATGGTCAAGCCAACGGTGGCCACGCTGATCCTTTTGAATTTCATGGGCCAATGGAACAGTTACCTTTGGCCGCTGATCGTTCTGCAAAGCCCGCAAAAGCAGACGCTGCAGGTAGTGCTGGGCACCATGGCCAGCATGTATGGCGGTAACGAGCATATCCAGATGGCCGGCGCGGTGCTTTCCGTCATGCCCATCCTGGTGGTGTACATGTTCTGCCAAAGATATGTGGACCGGGGCATTGCCATCGGCGGGCTCAAATAACGGTTTGTTTGACGGGCGCACCGTCCGACAGATAAAAACGAAACGGAGGAAACAACCATGAAAAAACTGCTGTCCCTGTTCATCGTAGCGGCGCTTTTGGTAGGAATCGCGCCCCTGGCCCTGGCATCGGAACCCGTCACCATTACCTATGCCCACTTCTCCGCCGGTGAAGCGCAGGAGGAAACCCTGCGCCAGATGATCGCCATCTTCGAACAAAAGAATCCCGGCATCAAGGTGGAAGCCCGGGCCGTGGGCTACGGCGAGCATTTCACCCAGCTTGCCACGCAGATCGCCGCCAGCAACGCGCCGGATTGCTTTGAACTGAACATGGAAAACTTCCTTGCCTTTGTGGTGCGGGGCGCCGTGCAGGAAGTGGGAGATATGTTTTTACAGACCGGCATAGACAAGGGCGTGTACAGTGAGGGCGTTTTGAGCGCCTGCAGCATGGACGGGAAGCTGTTCGCCATCCCCATGAGCTATTCCACCACCGTTGAGCTGTATAACAAGACGCTCTTTGACAAGGCGGGCATCGCCTATCCCGACGACAACTGGACCGTGGAAGACGAGCTCAAGGCGGCCCAGGCCATACAGGCCCTGGGGATTGAGGACACCTACGGCATGTTCCAGGAAATCCAATACTGGGAGTTCTACAAGACCATCAGGGCCTTTGGCGGCAGCATGCTAAGCGAAGACGGCAAGACCTTCACCTTAAACAGCCCGGAAAACGCCCAGGCCCTGCAATATATGGTGGACCGCGTGCGCGTGCACCACGTGATGCCCTCCCAGGAACAGTTGGCAGGCCGCGGCAATGTGGACCTGTTCATCGAAGGAAAACTGGGGATGCTCCGCTGCGGCCTGTGGAATTTCTCCACCATTGCCCAGCGCGCCACAGGCTTTGATTGGGATATCGCCGTGGAGCCCGGCTCCAAGCAAAAGGCGACGTTCTTCTTCGCCAACGTGGGCTGCGTTTCCCGCACCAGCAGCAAGCAGGAGGCCGCCTTCCGTTTCCTCAATGCCATGGGCTCCGATCCCGATATCGTGCAGCTTCGCCTGAACAGCCAGTGGGAACTGCCTGTAGTGGCGGATGAGAACCTGATGGCCGAATATCTGAAGGTGACACCGCCCAACAACAAGAAGGCGGTGCTGGATTCCATGGATTACGCCGTCACCCCGCCCGCCCTGGAAGAGTTCAGCTACGCCGTGGAAATCCTCAACCCCCTGCTGCCCGGGTTGGAGTCTACGGACCTGAGCGCCCAGGAATTGCTGGATCAGGCCCAGAGTGAACTGGAAAGCGCCATTGAGCTGAAATAACGAATCGTTCGATGCCTAAAGCAAGGGGCTGTCATGTGGATGGAATCGTTCCGGCATGACAGCCCCTTCTGCAAAGAAATAACCGCTTCCCGCGGAGGAATATATGAGCATTTCTGTTGGAATCATCGGCCTTGGAACCATTGCCGCCTGCGTGCATCTGCCCGGCATAGAAAAAAGCCGCAGCTTAAAGCTTGCCGCCATCTGCGATACCCGTGAAGCGCGGCTGAAGGAGATCGGCGACAAATATGAAATTCCGGAGGAATACCGTTTTGCCGATTACCGGGAGCTGATACACTGCCCCGCCGTACAGGCGGTGGATATCTGCACCCCCAATGACTGCCACTATCCAATGGCCATGGAGGCGGCCGCCGCCCAAAAACCCTACGCGGTGGAAAAGCCCGTCACCATGAACAAACAGGAGGCGAAAGCGCTCCTTGACGCCACGGAAAAGGCGGGCGTCAAAAGCATGGTTTGCTTTTCCTACCGCTTCAAGGCGGCGGCCCGCTATGCCAGGGAGCTTGTCAGGGCCGGCGTTCTGGGCGAAATCCATCATGTGCATATGCAGTATCTCCAGTCCTGGGCCCGCAGGGAGGCGGATATCCCCCTGGTCTGGCGGTATGTCAAATCCCGCGCGGGCTCCGGCGCGCTGGGGGACCTGGGCTGCCATGCGCTGGACCTTGCGCGCTTTGTCACCGGCCGGGAATATGAAAAAGTGGCCGGCGACGCTGATACCTTTGTCCAACAGCGCAGGCTGGAAGACGGCACGGGCATGGGCGTGTCCGATGTGGATGATTACTGCCATTGCCTTGCCCGTATGCAGGGGAACGTGTCCGCCAGCTTCCAAATCACCCGCCTGGCCTATGGCCGGGGCAATTACCAGCGGCTGGAGGTCTATGGCGAAAAAGGCGCGCTTGTATACCTGCTGGATGCGGAGCCCGGCGCGGATGAGCTGGAGATTTGCATCGGCCAGCCCATGGGGGACCTGAATTTATTTACAAAAGTACCTGTGCCCGGCCATTTTGCCGCCGATCAGATGCAAAGCTTTGCCGATCTTTTGCTGGGAAAGGAAGACGGCCTTGTCGCCACCATCTGGGATGGGTATATGAACCAGCTCGCGGTGGATGCCCTGCTTGAATCTTTTCAGGGTCAGAAATGGGTGGCATTATCAACAGGGACGGATATGCTTTGATAGGAGCTGATTGCATGGACAGAAAGATCAACGTGACCATCTATAACGAATTCCAGCATGAACAGACGGATCCCCAGGTGAAAAAAATCTATCCCCAGGGCATCCATACGATTCTCAAGTCCTTTCTGGAAAAGGATGAGGCCATCGGCGTCATACGCCTGGCCACATTGCAGGATTGCGAGCAGGTGCTGACCCAGGAGGCCCTTGACGATACCGATGTGCTGATCTGGTGGGGCCATATGATGCACCATCTGGTCAGCGATGAGGTGGCCCGGCGGGTGGTCATGCGGGTATGGCAGGGCATGGGCTTTGCGGCCCTGCACTCCGCCCACGCCAGCAAGCCCTTTCAAATGCTGCTGGGCACCGATACGCAGATGCTGCGCTGGCGGGAAAACGGCGAGCGGGTGCGGGTGTGGAACATTGCCAAGAACCATCCCATCACCCAGGGCCTTGTTGAAAGCTTCGTGGTGCCCAGCGATGAAACCTACGGCGAGCCTTTTGATATCCCCGATCCCGACCAGATCCTCCTCCTGTCCTGGTTTGAGGGCGGCGAGGTTTTAAGGAGCGGCTGCCTGTGGCGCAGGGGCCAGGGCCATGTCTTTTTTCTGCAGAACGGCCATGAGACCTATCCTGTTTACTATCAGCCGGAAATTCAGGGGATCATCACAAACGCCGTCAAATGGCTCTGCCCGCCAAAGCGCATCTGCATCGTGGATTGCGGAGGCCCCAATACCCCGGCGCTGGAGGGGAAGGGGAAAAAGGCTGTATAGCGCCGTTCCAACAAGAGATGTCCCGAACCGGCAAACAGGTTTGCCGATTCGGGACATCTCTTGTTTGCAGGCGCGGCGGGGCTCAGGCAAACTCCTCATGGTGCCGGGATGACCATGTGCCGAACAGAAGCGTGGCCGCGGCCAGGACCATACCGGCCATGAGCATGACCCAATGAACCCCGAACGCCTGAGAGGCCAGGCCCCCCAGGTAGCCGAAAATCACGCGGGAAGAGACATGCCCCACCAAAACGTTGAAGCTCTGCCCCGTGGCACGCAGATCCTTGGGCACATGCTCATTGATATATACCACCACGCAGTAAGTAAAGCCTGTATAGCCCACGCCATGCAGAAGGTTGGCAAAAATGGCGGCATAGGGGCTTTTGAGCAAAAACAGCAGCACCCAGCGAATGACCGTGACCAAGCCCGAAAGGATCAGCACCCGGTCCAGGCCGATGCGCTTCACAACGCGCCTGGCCAGCATCAGGCATGGAATCTCGGTGACCGCACAGAAATACAGCATGATCCCCACCTGCGCGCTGGTGCCGCCGATGGATGTGAAATGGATGGGATAAAAGCTGTAAAAGAGGCTCAAGCCCATGGAAAAGGCCAGGTAATAGGCCATAACCACCATTAAGGGCTTGTTCTTCAGCAGCACCCGCACAGAGGACCGCTCCGGGCCCGGCCGGCGGCCCGCCACGCGGGGTACGCGCCGCATCAGAAAAAAGCAGCACAGCAGCGCGGCCGAGGTGATGGCAAAAATACGCTCGTAGTTTTCCCCGATCACAAAACCGGTCAGCAGCACCGCCAGGCAGTAGCCGATCGTGCCGCCGGTGCGGATCTGCCCGAAATTCCACGCCTGCCCCTCGGACAGCTCCAGGATAACGTTGTCCATCAGCGGGGATACCCCCGTGTAGACAGAGGCATACAGTGCCAGCACCGCCAGTACGATCCAGAAGTTGACCGATGTGTAATACAAAAGGATGATGCCCGCGCTTAACAGATACAGCCCGCAGATGACGGTATTCTTGCTTTTTGCGCGGTCGCTGATGGCTCCCCAAAGCATCTGAAACAGCATCACAAATATTGTGGATACCGATACGGTCAGGCCGATCTGGGATTGGGAAAAGCCTCTGGCGGCCAGGTACAGGTTCAGGTATGTTCCATAAACGGCCTGCCCTGAATAGGAGATCATATAAAGAATAAAAATGGATACGGGAAACGCCCCGGCCGGCCATTTCGCCGATAATCGCCGCATGAAGATAACCACACCTCTATCCGTATTAGGGCAAACAGCAGCCATACCCGCCCCGGGAAAGCCGCCATTCTTTCATGCCTTCAAGGCCCGCCGGCAAGCGCTGCCGGCGGGTGCGCCAATCCGCAAAGTGCGCCTTCCAGCCGCAGGCGTACGCCCGGGCGGGGCGTCAGTCCATATACCCGCGCAGCGCCTGTATGCACAGCCTGGAGGCGGTCATGGGGTCATACCTGGCGTTGTTGGAATACTCAATGGTCATGGTGTCGGCGCCGCCCAGCTCTACACATGCCTTTAAAAGCACCGGCCAGTCAAAGTCATCCTCGCCGATCATGGTGGCTCCCTGGTCCTTGAAGGAATAGGGCTTGATGTGCACCCACGGGGAGCGCTGCGGGAATTTCTCCAGCAGCGGCACCGACCACGCGCCGCCCGCCAGGGCGTTGCCCGTATCCAGGATCATTGCAAAATCCTTGGGTGTGGCTTCAAAAATACGGTCCCACGCGGTTTTGCCGTCCACCACCACAAAATCGGTCTTGTGCGCGTGGTAGCCGATCTGAAAGCCGGCCTTCGCCGCCGTCTCGTACGCCTTGTTGATGGTTTTGATAACCTCCTCCAGCGTATCGCGCCTGGTCAGCATTTGGGGGGGCGCGGAAGCGATGCCGATGCGCCGGTTGCCGACCGCGGCGCTGTAACGCAGCGTATCCTCCAGCGTATCCTCCAGAATAAAGTCCCAGTTGGGCTGAAACCCAAGGCATTTGAGATTCGCGGCCGCCAGCGCCTGGACGCAGCGGGAGGGCTCCAGGTTGTTTTCTATTCCACCGTAGAACTCAACGCCATCATAGCCCATTTTCCCAAGCTCCGCAAGCGTTCCCTCAGGGTCCGCGGCGAATTCCGCCCGCACCCCGTAGATCTCCAGCCCGATGGGAAGACGTTTGATAACCCCCATAGATTACACCTCTTTTATCTGTTTTTCCAGCCATTCCCTTGCATTGGCCCGCGTTTGCTACAGAGCCACCTCGCGGTGCTGCCGCGCGGATTCGTAAACGCCCGCGAGCATGCGCTGCACCGTGAGGCTGTCCTCAAGGCCGGACACGGGTTTTTTGCCTGTGCGTACGCAGTCTACAAAATGATCGATCTCGTATGCGTAGCGGTTCACATCAATGGTTTTGGGCCGGTCGTCGCTCAAAAAGCCATTCCGCTCGGTGTAGATGGTGAGCGGGCCCAATTCCGCGCCGCCCTTGGAGCCGCAAATCTGCGTGTACATCTGATCCTTGCAGTTCATTGCCCAGCTTACCTCAAAGAGCATACAGGCGCCGTTGTCAAAATGGAATATGCCCGCCGCGCTGTCCTCGGTGTCAAAAGCGGTTACATCGCTGTCCAGCGCAACCCAGCGGTCAACGCCCTTGGTTTGAAAATCGCCAATAGCGTGGCTGACCGCGGCGCTTACGCGGACGGGCCTGGGCCTGCCCATCAGGTACCAGGTGTTGTCTATGCAATGAACGCCTATGTCCAGCAGCGGTCCGCCGCCGGATTTTTGGCTATCGGTAAACCAGCCGACCGGCGTGCCGCGCCTGCGCACCATGGCGCACTTGGCATAGTAGATGTCCCCCAACTGCCCCTCCCCCACCATCTGGGCAAGCAGCCGGACATCCGTTTGATACCTGCGCGGCACGGCGAGCATGAAGGTAACGCCCGCATCCCGCACGGCCTTTTCCATCAGCAGCGCCTGGGTGATATCGCTGGCCATGGGCTTTTCGCACAGCACATGCTTGCCCGCGTTTGCCGCCGCAATCGCCACATCCGAGTGGGAGCGGTTCCATACGCAAATGTCCACCGCGTCGATATGCTCGCAAGATAGCACTTCCTCCACCGTCCGATAGGCCTTCGCGCCGGGCAGCTTGGCGGCCGCCTGCTTGGCGCGGTCTATATTCCAGTCGGCTACGGCCACGACCTCCACGTCGTTGCGCTGCTGGTAAACGGGCACATGCTCGGTTTGAGAGATGTTTCCCGCGCCGATCAGGGCCATTTTCAGTTTTTCCATAGCGGTTCCCCCTTCTGAAAATAGGATTTTATGCTTTCACCCTGTACCGTCAGCCTTTGACCGCCCCGATCATGATGCCTTTTATAAAGAAACGCTGCAGGAACGGGTATACGAACAATACCGGAACGACGGCAACGACGGTAACGGTCATGCGCACGTTTTTCGGCGTGAGCGACTGCATCAGCGTGACATCGATCTCCGCCCTCTCTTTAAGCTGCGCCGTGAGTATCTCCGCCTGCCTCAGATAATTATATAGCTTGTATTGCAGCGTTTCCAGGCTGGGATCGGTAAACGTATAAATATGGTTGTCAAACCATGAATTCCATTGGCCCACGGCGGAATATACGCCTATGGTGGCAATGATGGGAAGAGACATGGGCAGTATGATGGAAAGAAAGATCCGCATCGTCGGCGCGCCGTCCAGCATGGCGGATTCTTCCACCGAAGCGGGCAATTGCTCCACAAATGTTTTGATCAGTATGACATAGTACGCGGATACGGTGCTGGGCAGCACATACACCAGAAAGCTGTTGATGAGGCCGTAGGATTTGTACACCAGGTACGTGGGAATCAGCCCGCCTGATACATACATGGTGATAATCAGCATGCGGTACATAAACTTCCGGCAGGGCATATTCGGCTTTGAAAACAGGTAGCCCAGCAGCATGCAGGCAAATACCGTGAAAAGGGTGCCCACCACGGTGCGCGCGACAGAAATAAAGAACGAGCGCCCCATGCCCTCCAGCGCAAACACCTTTACATAATTGGAAAGCGTGGGCGACTGCGGGTAGAAAAACTGCCCGATGCCGCTGGATTTGCTGATGGAGGTGATGAACACATACCACAGCGGGTATACGCACAACAGCATCAGTAAGATAAAAAACAGGTAATTGAAAACCACAAATGCCTTCCGGGATACCGATGCTTTCATCAATGTGTCTCCTCTCCCCTTTATACGATGCCTTCGCCGCGGATCATCTTGGCCACCGAATTGGCGGCGGTCAAAAGAATCACGCTGACGAACGACTTAAAGATCCCAACAGCCGTCGAGTACGAATAATCGGGCGGCGAAAGCTGAAGGCCCAGGCGGTAGGTAAACACATCAATGACCTCGATATTATCGTATACGATCGGGTTCTTGAATACGTAGTACTGCTCATAGCCCAGATTGACAAAGTTCGATACGCACAGCAGCATCATGACGATCAGCGTAGGCATAAGGCCCGGTATGGTGATATGGATCGCACAGCGCAGCCTTCCCGCGCCGTCTACATATGCGGCCTCATACAGCTCCTGGTCGATGCCGGCGACCGCGGCGATATAGATGATCGCCGACCAGCCCAGCGTTTTCCATATGGTCAAAACGCTTTGAAACCAATAGACCGACTGCGCCTGGTTCAAAATACCCATCTGATCCGGCCTCAGCCCCGCCAGCTTCCTGGCCGCGTTGATCAGCCCCTCGGAGCCAAAGAGAATGAAGGCGATGGAGTACACGATGATCCAGCTTAAAAAATGCGGCAGCGTGGTCAGTGTCTGGGCGATCCTGCGGAACTTGGAGTTGCCGATCTCATTGAGAAGGATCGCCAGCAGCATCGGCAGCGGCAGCGCGACAAAGCCTATGACCGCGAAGATGAGCGTGTTTTTCATAACGCGCATAAAATCGGCGCTGGTAAACAGCAGGCGGAAATACTTCAGGCCTACAAAATCACAGGCAAACAGCGAATAGCCGGCCTTGTATTCATACAGCGAAACGATCCAGCCCGCAAGCGGAAGGTAGCGGAAGAGTATGACCAGTATCATCAGCGGAAGCGCCAGAAAGAACAGGTTCCATGCCCTCTTCTTTCTGACGGCGATGCCGCGCCTGGGGATCGTGCCGGTAGATGTCCACATTCTTTTCATCCTCTCATGCCGATACAAAAAGGAGGAGGCTTGCCCCAGGCGTAAGCATCCTCCTTCTGTGCGGCAGCCGTGGGCGCACAGGAAGCGGGGTCATGCGGGAAGGAACATCACGCATGACCCCTGCCTCCGTCAGTCGTTCGTGCCCATGTAGTTCTTTTCAAACACCTCGCGGGCAGTCTGGACGGCGGGCTGCAAGGATTCACGCACCGCGTTGAAATTGGTGGAATACCATTCCCAGGCGGTCTCTTCGCCCGCATTCTTCATCTCCTGGATCAGGCTGTCGCGCAGCGCCGCGAACTCTTCATCCGAGGCACACATTACCAGCTTGGCCATGTTACGGTAGAGTATGTCGTTGCAGGCGTCCATGATGCGCTTGATATCCATGGGGATGCTGGTCATGCCGGCAGAGACAGTCTGCGCGTAGTCGCCAGACAGGTCCTTGGCCTCACCGGCCAGCACGCGATTGTAGATCGCCTCGCCGGGGTAGGTGGCGTTATAGTGCTTGCAATAATCCTCGTACATGGTGCCGATGCCCTGGCCGCGGTATTCGGCCATCTCCATCAGCTCGTAGGGATAATTGTCCGTCGCGGACAGCGTCACCGGCTGCGCCATGTTCCACATGGCGACGGTGCTGCGGCCAAAGCCCGTCTTCTGCCATGCGTCGCCGTTCTCGGAGCGCAGGGCAATCGTCTCGTCAAACAGGTAGGGTTTGCCGTTGGCGTCATAATCCCAGTGCACGCCCTGAATGCCGGAGTAGACGGTGCGGATATAGGCCGGATCGTGCATGAAATTGATGATCTCAACGCACTTTTCGATATTCTTGGAGGAGGAGGATACGAAGACGGTGTCGGTGGGCGCGTTGCCGATGATGTTCAGCTTGTTGGCATGCACATAGGCGCCGCTGGAGGGAATGATGACCGTGCCGGCCATGGTGTCCTTATCGGCCAACTGCATCTCGGCATACATGGTATTGTAGGTGTATACCTCGCCCACATATACGCCGGCCTTCAGCTTTGCGTTGTACTCGTCGGTGGTCTGGGTGAAGTTGTCCATATCAAAGTAGCCGGAGCGGTAAACCTTGTTGTAAAACGCCAGATCCGTCCAGAAAGCCGAGTGCCCGGGATCGGTATACCCGTTGTAGAGCGTGCAGTCATCCCACGTCGCCATGTACAGGTACCCGGAGCAGGTCCAGGGGTTGAGCCCCGGATTGGTCAGGTATGCCGCGCGGATAAAAAAGGATTCCAGCGTATTGTACAGGCCGATGGCATACGTCGGGCTGCCGTCAGCCGTGGTCGGATGCTTTTCGCACATCTGATTGAGTACGTTCAGGTAATCCTCATCGTTCTCAATAGGCGGATAGCCCAGCTCCTTGTAGTAATCCCAGCGCACCGCATAGCCGCGGCTGCCGAGCTTGCCGGCGCCCGTGCGCTCCGGGCCAAGGCCGGGGGCGATGAAATACAGGCCGTGGTTCTTGCCGCCCAGCAGCGTACGCATAACCTCGTTGCGCGCCTTGAACTGCTCGGAGTCGATGAAGCTTTTTTCGTCGATATAATCGTCGAAGTTGATGGACAGGCCGTTGTCCAGCACAGCGTCCAGATAGGGCTGCTTGCAGACGACGATGTCCGGCAGGTCGCCGCTGGCGAGCATCAGGGAGAATTTGTCGGCGTCATAGAAGGTGTACTTGAACTCTACGTTCAGTGCCTTTTCTATGACCTCCGCAACGTCCCAGTCCCAGAAGCCGTCTGCGAAGGCGGTGGCGGAGCCGACGGTGATGGTCACAGGTTTCTGCTCGGCGGCGGCCGTGAGGGTAATGCCGGAGGCCATGGTCAGAACAAGTGCCATCGTCAAAAGGGTCGCGAGGATCTTCTTCATTGGGATTCCTCCTGTTCAGATTCTGGGTGCTGCTGTTGCCCTTGGACCGGCAAATACATTTCTCCCGTCAAACGCCGTATGAAACGAATCCTGCCGGAGGTAAGGATATGCAAAGCGCACCTTTCTTTGACAACATTCTAGTTGAAAAACCGCCCGTTTGCCATGTGAAATTAAAATCGGCTTTTTTCACTGAGCCACAAAACCGGGGATTCCCTAGTGCTTTGGGCCGCCTATATGGGGGCCCGGAAGAATAAGTGTATGCATTTGTGCAAACCTGATATGTTTTTGTACAATTTATACACGTTTTGCCTTTGGGAGGCACCGGGCGGCCCCTTTTATTCCTTGTATCCGGTATGCTATAATGTAGCATATTTGCGTGCGTAAGGCACCATGGTTTGCGTCAATCAAGCAGATTTCCATTCATTCCCTCCATAAGCCCTGGAAAGGCGATGATCCGATGTATTCCATCATGATTGCAGAGGACGAGATGCTGGTGCGCCTGGGTCTGACCGTATCGGTCGATTGGGAGCGGCTCGGTATGAAAATCGTAGCGGAAGCCTCCAACGGAACCGATGCGTACGACGCGTTTGTAAAATACCGCCCGGACATCGTACTCACCGATATCCGTATGCCCGGCATGAACGGCGTGACGCTGATCCAGAAGATACGCGAGCTTGACAGGGATTGCGCGATCATCATCATCTCATGCATTTCGGATTTTGAAACGCTGCGCGACGTGATGCAGTACAATGTTTCGGCATACCTCATCAAAGCCACCATGACCCAGACGAACATCACCGAGGCCATTGAAAAGGCATGCCGCGATCTGGGAAAGCCCCTTGGGAAAGCCGAATCCGGCGAGGAGCAGGCGCGGCGGCAGGCGCTCCATTCCACGCTGAGCGATTATTTGATTTCCCGCTCCGTCAGCCATGACCAGTTTGTTCAACTGCTCAAGCGCGATGATATATGCCAGCCCACACCCGCCGCGGTGCTTACCGTGTACTGCCTGGATGAGCGCACGCCGGAGCGCATGATGCTTCAGCCCATACAGCGCATGATCGGCCACAGCTTTGGAAAAAACACGTCCAATCTGCACCTGATCAGCGGCTCCACCATGATTTTTCTGATCGCGGAAAAGAACATTGTGGACGGGAGCACCTACGCGCCCGCCCTGAATGAAGTGTATCAATACGTGCTGGACAACTTTCAGTACCAGTTGCGCTTTATCTATTGCATGGAGCCGGTGCCCATGGAACAGCTTCCCGCTTTCCTTGACGCGGCGGATGAGATGCGTACGCACCGCTATCTGTTTGACCAGCCCATGCTGCTGGTGGATTCCCAATGCCGGGTGGCGGAGCGGGACATGCTGGAGTGGTTTGAAGCGCTCAGGGATTGCGCCCTATGCCTGCGCTGCAACCCTTCGCTTTACAAGGATTACCTTGCCGCGGCGGAAACGCTCAAGGCGTCCGTCGGGCACCGCAAGAGCACGGTCCTGCAGAATCTGTATACCATCACCGTGCTGCTGGCGCAAAACAACAGGCAACTGACACCGGCCCATCTGTCCCGCTGCCACGACTATTTGTCGCAGGCAACATCCCTGCGGAGCATGATGAGCATTATGGACAAGCAGATCCTTTCCATTGCCGCGCCGCCCACAAACGCATATACACACCTGCTGGCAAGCGCCATTGAGCACATGGCCCGGAACCTGGCCGGCGACCTTACGCTCAACGCGATGGCCAGCCATGTCAACATCAGCCCCGGCTATTTTTCCACACTTTTGAAGCAGGAGACGGGCATGCGCTTTTCCGAGTTTCTATCCGACCTGCGCCTGAAAAAGGCCCAGGAGCTTTTGAAGGATACCACGCTTTCGATCAATGAAATCGCCGGATGCTGCGGTTTTGAAGATATCGCCTATTTCAGCCGTTGCTTCAAAAACCGGCTGGGAATATCGCCCAGCCAGTGGAGAAAGCAATGAGGCGCCGCGTTCACAATGTGCTGCGCTCCTTTTCCGCACGCATGGTGCTGATTTCGCTGTCCTTCCTGACGATCATCGCGCTCCTGACCACGCTGCTGGTCACCAGCCAATACCAGCATACCGTACAGAGCCAGAACAAGGAATCGGCGCTGATTGCCTTTTCCTCCGTAAAAAGCCAGATTGACGCGCTGCTGAGCAATGCGAAATCGTCGGCGCTTTTGATCGCGCAAAGCTCCGCCGCAAAGGCCTACCTGACCGGCAACTACCAGTCGGACCTTGAGATGGTCATGCTGCTTCAGGATATGAACAAGTCCATCAACAACGCGTTTATCCATTCCGAGCATATTGCCGGCATGCTGTTTTTCCGCGCCGACGGCCAGGCCGCCGGAATCATCGGATCATGGGTGTTTAGCTGGGGCAATGTCAACAGCCGGATATTGGGCCTGGCAAAGCAGGCCGGGCAGGTCCCGGCTTATACGATGCATTGGGCCGGCGCCTGCAACGGCGTGGACTTCATCCCCATCCCCCACACGGACGGCGTGAAGAAAACCTTCAACCTGCCCATGGTATACGGCCTTGGGCAGATCCCGCTGACCTATACCGGCAGCGGAGATCCGCTTTATATGCTGGCGGGCGTACATGAGGAGAGCGTGAGGCAATGCTTTTCACACCTGGCCAATGCCGGCGAAACGATGTATCTGCTGGGCGAAGCGGGAGAGGTGCTGTCTTGCGGCGACCCCGGGCTGATTGGCAGCGTTCCGGGGTTCTGGCCGGATATCGATGACGGCAGGGCGTTTGACGACAAGATCGTCAAGCTGGATCGTGTGGAGTACCAGTTGATCTACTATCGCCTGGGCGGTCCCGATTGGATGCTGGTGAAGCAGATTCCCCTGTACCTGTATGCCCATCAAACCTACACACTGATTATCAGGTCGCTGTCCATTTCCCTGGCTGTGCTTTTGCTGGTGTGCGCGGGATATGCCGTATGGGCGCACAGCTTTACCCGCCCCTTCCGGGAGATATCCGCGCGGCTTTACGATATACAGCAGAATCACCTGAACGCACGCATGCTGATCCATTCAAACATATACGAGTTCAACCTGATTGAAAAGCAATTCAACGACATGGTGGACTCCATAGAGGAGCTGCGCAGGAAGGACGTGGAAAGCCAGCAGGAAAAGCTGCTGCTTGAGCTGAGAAACCTGCAATCCCAGATCAACCCCCACTTTATTTACAACTCCATCGCCTCCATCCGCTGGCTGGCCACATTTACGGGCCAGAACATGGTGTCCGACATGCTGATAGAACTGGCCGAATCACTCAAGCCCGTGTTTACGGAGTGGTCCACCGTATGGTCGATCGACGATGAATTGACATTTCTGGGCCATTACATGAAGCTGATGAAGCTGCGCTACAACGTGTTTTTTGAAATCGTAAACGAGCTGCCCGAAGAGTTGATGTCGGCCATGATTCCCCGCTTCATCGTGCAGCCCATGCTGGAGAATGCGTGCGAGCACGGAACAGCGCCCGGCCGCAGGCTTTCCATCAAGCTGCACCTGGTCCGCGCCGGTAGCGACATGGAGTTCAGCGTAATCGACGATGGGCGGGGCATTCCGCCGGAGATGCTTCACAAGCTCAACCGCGCGCTTGCGCAAAAGGATCCCACGCTGATCCGTACCCACAGCAAGCATGGCATAGGCCTTCACAACGTACACCGGCGCCTGGAGCTCTTCTATGGGGAGGGATACGGGCTTACCATACAAAGCGTGATTGACGAGGGCACCACCATGACCATACGGCTGAAAACCTGATTTCTGTGTCATTGTGCAAATTTCCGGGCTATATCTGCATTGCCTGAAATTTCCCGGCATGGTAGAATCCGGTCCAGAGCAGCATCATGCAAGCAATGGAGGTATGAAAATTGAAGATTGCCATTGTGGGCGCCGGAAGCCCCTACTCCCCTGAAATCGTGAAAGAACTGTCCGGAAAGCGCGGCCTGATTCCCGTGACCGAGATTGCACTCCATGACATCAACCTTGAGCGCCTTGAAATTATTACCGGCTTTTTGCGCAGGTACGCCAGCACGACCCTCCATATGGATGTGAAGATCAGCGCCCAGCCCGATCTTCACAAGGCACTGGAGGGCGCCAGCTTTGTGATTACGCAGTACCGCGTAGGCGGCAACGCGGCGCGCGTACGCGATGAGCGCATCCCGCTGCGCCACGGCTTTATCGGCCAGGAAACCACCGGCGCGGGCGGCATGATGAAGGCGCTGCGCACCATCCCGGTGGCGGTCGGCATTGCCAAGGTGATGGAGCAGGTGTGCCCGGAAGCCTGGATGATCAACTATACCAATCCCTCCGGCATGATCGCGGAAGGGCTGACGAAGTACTCGAAGATCCGCTCGGTGGGCCTGTGCGCGGGCGGCATCCGGCCGGCGCAGGAGGTCTCCAAGGTTACCGGCGCTCCCGAAAGCGCCATCCGCTATGACTTTTTCGGCCTGAACCATTTGAACTTCGCCTACAACATCACCATAGACGGCAAACCCCTCCCTGAGGAGACGCTGCGGGAGGTGCTCAAAAGCCGCCATCACGAGGCGACGGAGCGCTTTGTCAGCGCGCTGGGGGTATTTCCCATCAGCTATATACAGTATTACTTCCGCACACAGAAAAAGTATAACGAAATCAATACCGCCCAGCAGACCCGGGGCGAACGCGTGCTGGGTCTTGAAAAAACCATCTATGATGCCTATGCCGATCCCAACTGCGTGGACGAGCCGGCGGAGCTTGCGCTGCGCGGCGGCGGCGGTTACTCCCAGGTGGCCATCGGCGTGCTGGAAGCGATCTACAGAAATACGGACCGCTGGATGGTGTGCAATGTGCCTAATCAGGGAACGGTGCGCTTTTTGCCGGACGACGCGGTGATCGAGACCGGCTGTATCGTAAACGCCGCGGGCATCAAGCCGCTGCCCCAGCCCCACGTGCCCAAGCAGGTATGGGGCCTGGTTTCGGCTGTGAAGAATTACGAACAGCTTGCCATAGAAGCCGCCATGACCGGCGACAGGGACCTGGCGCTTGCCGCGCTGGTCGCCCATCCCCTGGTAGGCGACGTGGACCGGGCGATCCCGCTGCTGGACGAGCTGCTGGATGCCAACCGGGAATATCTGCCCCATTTCTTTTCATAATCCGGAGGCTGCAGCATGGACCTTTTGCTGGGACTGGATCAGGGTGGAACCAAAACACACGCGCTGGTGTGCGACCTTCAAGGCAACGCGCTGGCGCTGGGCTCGGCGCCCGGATGTTTGCACACGGTCAATGGCATGCAGGCCGCCCTCCAGTGCATGGGAGACGCGGCGGATATGGCGCTTCAAAAAATCGGCGCCGCCCGGCGGGACATCCGGTATGTGTCCGGCGGCCTCACCGGCATCGACTACCCTTATGAACAGGTATTGCTCACAGACGAGCTGACGCGCTACTTTGACGCCCGGGGCGTATACGTGCACAACGACTGCATTGGCGCGCTGTACGGCGGCACGTTTGACGTACCCTCCGCCGTGTGCTGCGTTGGCACCGGATTGAACGTCGGCGGCGCAAACAAGGAGGGCGAGGTATTCCAATTCGGCAACTACAGCAACGGCCCGTACGGCGGCGGCGGCACCATCGGCCAGCAGGCGCTTCAGCACGTGTTCGACGCGCACATCGGGAAATGCCCGCCCACCATGATGACGCGGATGTTTCTTGCTCACACCGGGTGCACGGATGTGGACGATTTGCTGCTGCACCGCTACCGCAAGCACGACGTATCCCCCAGCAAGCTGTGCCCGCTGGTGTTTGAGGCGGCCGGCAAGGGGGATCAGGCTGCTGCGGATATATTGCTCCGGCATGCGGAAAGCTGGGCGGAGCTCACTCTTTGCATGGCGGAACAATTGGGCGTTCACAGCGATACCGGGGTTACCATCGTGCTGTCCGGCAGCGTGTTCAAGGGGCGCCCGGCGATCCACATCGAGCGGATCGCACAGATCATATCCGGGCGCCTGCCCGGGGCGGTCATCGTTCCGGCCCGGTATGAGCCTGTGGTCGGGGGCGCGGTGATGGGGCTCCAGCACGCGGGAAATCCGGGGTGGCAGGACCGCATGCGCAAAACCGCCGAAGCCCTGGGCCTTACAAGGGAATGAGGAGGAGCTATGGTACGGATATTCGATACGCCTGAGGAAATGCAGTGCGCCGCCGCCTGGATGTTTGTGGAACAGGTCCTTATGGGCGGGCCCGGCTTTATCAGCGTGGCCACCGGTGGCACCACAACCCCCATACACGCACGCATCGCGGATGTGTTCGCCGCCGCGCCCTTTGATACCCGGCAGCTTCATTTGTGCTGTGTGGACGATTATTTTGGCATCCCCGCGGGCCACATGGCCGCCTGCGCCACCCGCGTACGCAAACAGTTGATTGAGCCGCTGAAGCTTCATGAAGAGCAGGTGCTGCTGCCCGGCATGTTTGAAGGCGGGGCCATGCAGGCGGCAATCGCCTATGAAAACGCCATTGCGGAACGCGGCGGAATCCGCATTCAGTTTCTGGGGCTGGGCGAAGATGCCCACCTGGGCTTCTGCCGCCCCGGTACGCCTTTGGATTCCACAGCCCATGCGGTGAAGCTGCCCGAGGACACCCGCAATATGCTCAGGAGCAAATACTCGCTGCCGTCCGCGGACCTGCCCGAGTTTGGGATCACGCTGGGGCTCAAGAGCATTTTGCGCATCCCCACGATCGTGGTCGTGGCAAACGGACAAAGCAAAGCGCGGGCGGTAGCCGGCGCGCTTCTGGGTCCGGTAACCGGCAGCGTTCCGGCATCGGCGCTGCAGTTGCATCCCCATGTTACCTGGCTCCTGGACAAGGCCGCCGCCTCCCTTCTGTAAAGGGGATGCATGGAGGTGTTGCAATAAGCGCATATTTTGCATACTGCTATTCAAAGAGAAGGATTTCGCATCTGCGGATGCGACCAAAGGGCTTTCCGATCGCCCTTTGGTAACCTTCGGATGCCGTCTCAATGAGTGAACATGCAATTATGCAACTAATGCAACAGCCCCCGGCCCAGCGCTTCAGGATAGGATTTCACCCGGCAGGCTCCTCCGTTGTACAAATACGCGGAGGGGCCTTTTTTGCTTTCCCTGGCCGGTGGCGCCTATGGCAAAACGCGCTCAGGCTTTTTATCGTGTCATACTGCTCCATATCATTTATGCATCGATGAATGCCGGCATATAGGATACAAAGCGGGCCCGCCCGCCGTCATCCTGAGCCGCGCAGCGGCGAAGGATCTTTAAGCAGCATGAAGAGCCAATTCCTTAACTTCATTCAAAATGACAGCATGCGGGATTGGATTCACCTTCTGAATTCTTGCTCACCGATGCATCAAAGTTTCGGTTTGGTATTCTTTGTGCTTGAAGACGGTCCTTACACCAGCCGGCATAAAAAGTATAGAAACGATTACAATCATGCGTTGATTTTATTTCTGAAGATTCCGCAGAATATTAAGCATATTTAGCAAAACTCTCAAGATTATTCTATTGACAACTGAATATTGTTTCCGTATACTCATATCAACATAGAATTGTAATCGTTACCACAAAATTGCACGATCCGCTTATGCCGCGGAACAAGGGGAAATGATGGGAAAAAGGCAGCTTTCGGAAGATAAAGCCTTGTCTGTCAAAGATATTGCCGCAAGGGCCGGCGTATCTGTAGCAACCGTATCGCGGGTCATCAATCAAAAAGCGAATGTTTCGTCCAAGACGCAGGCCCGCGTCAGGGAAGCGATAGCGCTGAACAATTATGTGCCGAACATGATTGCCCGCAGCCTGAAAACAAACAAGACGCCGCTGATCGGAATCATTGTCCCGGATATTTCCGGCGAGTTTTACAATACGATGGTTCAAAAGCTGCAGACCAGGCTGTTGGAAAAGCAATATTTGACCTTTATTCTGAACACGAAGAAATCGGCGGATATTGAAAAAGAGTATCAGGAATGGCAGAACCTTCTGCAGGTATCCGGGTGGCTGGTATTGGACTGCGCCGTGGACTTTGGCGCGGACAGGGATGCGCCGATCGTATATATCAACTGGCCCGGGGCGCCCACCGATGAAAGGACCGTATCCATCAGCTCCGATGCGCCCCTTGGCGGCCATCTGGCGGGCCGGGAGCTTATTCAAAGCGGATGCAAAAGCATAGCGGTCATCACAAGCTCCAACAAGCTGGAAAAGCGCGTGGGGGGATTCCTGTCGGCCATTAGGGAGCATAACGATCCGGACATTGCGGTTTTGCTCCGCCATGTAAAAATTGAGGATGTCAACTCCGCCGAGGGCTACAGGCAGATGACCGGGATCATGGAGGTTTTCCCCGGGGTGGACGGCGTTTTCTGTATCGCAGACCGCTTTGTGCCCGGCGTTTTGAAAGCGCTGGAGGAAGCGGGCCGCCGCGTGCCTGAAGACGTCAAGGTCGTCGGCCATGACGATACGCCGATCGCGTCCTGGCTCAGCGGCGGCTTTACAACGGTCCGCCAGGATATGAACAGGATGTCCGATCTGGCGATCGACGCGCTGATGCGCCTTTTGAACGGGGAAACGGTCAAGGAAAGGAAGGTTATCCTCCCCGAGACGCTGGTGCGCAGGAGGACGACGAAGGCCGGTTCATAACAGGCGATATGCCGGCCGGTGGTGATAACGCCCTATTACTGATGAAGGTGGGATATGGATGAAAGCGATTATGGTGATGTTTGATACGCTGAACAGGCACTTTCTTCCGTCTTACGGTTTGCCTGCCGGCGAAAAAATCAAAGCGCCGAATTTTGAGCGGCTTATGCGGCATACGGCACAATTCACCCGCAGTTATGTGGGCAGCCTGCCCTGCATGCCGGCCAGACGCGAATTGCATACCGGAAGGCTGAACTTTTTGCACCGAAGCTGGGGACCCATAGAGCCTTTTGACGACAGCATGCCCCAGCAATTATCCGAGGCGGGCGTATACACGCATATGATCTCCGACCATCAGCATTACTGGGAGGATGGCGGATGCACGTATCATCACCGGTACAACACCTGGGAGATCGTGCGCGGGCATGAAGGCGACAAATGGAAAGGCCATGTGAAGGATCCCGAGGTGCCCGCGCATCTGGGCCAGATGTGGCGGCAGGATGCCGTGAACCGGACCTATTTAAAGACTGAGGCGGATCAGCCCCAGACAAAGGTGTTTGATCTTGGCTTGGAGTTTTTGCAGACCAACCATGATGCCGACAACTGGTTTTTGCACCTTGAAACCTTCGATCCCCATGAGCCCTTCTTTACCATGGAGCACTACAAGGAGCTTTATCCCCACGCATATGACGGGCCGCAGTTCGACTGGCCCAACTATGCGCCGGTGACCGAAGACCAAAGCGCGGTGGAGCATATGCGCTGGCAGTATGCCGCGCTGCTTTCCATGTGCGACAGGAACCTGGGCCGGGTGCTGGACTTCATGGACGCCCATGACATGTGGAAGGATACGCTGCTCATTGTCAACACCGATCATGGCTTCCTGCTGGGAGAGCATGACTGGTGGGCCAAAACATGCCAGCCCATCTATGAGGAAGTGGCGCACACGCCGCTTTTTATCTGGGACCCCCGCTCGGGCATTCAGAATGAAAAACGCGAGGCGCTGGTGCAGACCATTGATATCGCGCCGACCATTCTGGAGTTCTTTCATCAGCCGGTCCCGGGCGATTGCCAGGGCGCTGTTCTGCGCCGGGCCATAGCGGAGGACGCGCCGGTGCGTGAGGCGTGCCTGTTCGGCCAGTACGGCGGGCAGATCAATGTGACGGACGGGCGGTATGTCTACATGCGCGCGCCGCAAACGCCGGACAATCAGCCGCTGTACGAATATACGCACATGCCGACGCATATGCGCGCCCGCTTCTCCGTGGATGAAATGCGCACCATGCAAATTGCCGGGCCCTTCAGCTTTACCAAGGAATGCCCTGTCATGAAAATTCAGGGTCGGGCCTTTGGAAGCATGCCGGAGCGGGTGATGCAGATGGTCCGCAGCATGCAAAATGGCGAATATGTGATAACGAAGTACAACGAGTCGCAAAAAACGATGCTGTTCGATCTGACCAGGGATCCGGGCCAACTGACGCCCCTTGACGATCCGGCGGTTGAGGAGCGCATGATCCGGCTGATGGTGAATTTGATGAAGGAAAACGATGCGCCGGCCGAACAGTATGTCCGGATGGGATTGGAAAAGTATCTGTAAGCAAACGGCGGACATATGGCGGAGGTGGCATTATGCAGGACAGGAAGCGGAAGGAATATTCCATCAAGGATATCGCCAGGGAAGCCAAGGCGGGGGTAAGCACCGTTTCCCGGGTTCTGAACAACAGCGGCTATGTTGCCCCGCAAACGAAAAAGCGCATTCTGGAAGTGATTGAGCATTTCAATTACACGCCGAGCATGATTGCCCGCGGGCTGAGGGGAAGCAGGCTTCCCGTGATCGGCGTGCTGATCCCCGATATCACAGGCGAGTTCTACAACAGCCTGGTGCTGCACCTGCAGCAGGCGCTCTACCGGCGAAATTACCTGATGATGATCGTAAACACCAACAAGCGGCGCAATGCCGCCCCCATATATGAAGGCATCGGCAATTCGCTGAACCTTTCCGGCTGGATCTTCTGCGGCTCCGATGAAAGGAATGCGGACCAGGGCGTTCCAACCGTCTATATCAACCCTATCCCGACAGAGATAGCGGGGGATCACGAATGCAGCGTGGAGTCCGACAGTGAGATGGGCGGCTGGCTTGCAGTGAGGGAGCTGCTTGAGGGCGGATGCAAACGGATCGCCTTCATGGCGGAAAGCAGGTACCCGCTTCATCAAAACAAACGGTTTATGGGATATTGCCGGGCCTTGAAAGAAGCGGGGCTCCCCGTGGATGAAAAGCTGGTCGTCATAACAGAATGGGTCGATTACGAAAACGGTTATACCCACACCAGGGACCTCCTTGCGCGCGCCGGGGATGTAGACGGGCTTTTTTGCACGGCGGATAGGTATATTCCCGGCGCGCTGACAGCGCTTGCCCAGATGGGGAAGAGCGTCCCGCGGGATGTTCAGGTCGTTGGATTTGACGACATGCCTATCAGCAAATGGAGCGGAGGCGGATGCACGACGGTCCGCCAGCATATCGACCAGATCGCGGAAGCTGCCGCCGGCAGCCTGCTGCAGATCATCGGGGGAGAGGAACTGGATTCCTACAGGAAGCGGATACCGGTGGAACTGGTCCGGCGCGCCACAACGCTGGGCCGCTAGGCGGATCTATGGCAGGGAGGAATGAAGCCTATGAAAAAGACGTATATTGCCCCCAATGGCATTCGCAAGTACCCCAAGGATGTGATCGCCCAGGCCCTGGAGGAAGAAGGCGTATCCCTGGCCCTCGGCTTGGGCCGCATGCTGGAGCACGCGGGGCACGCCTATACGGAGGCGGAGATCTATTCCTTCATGGAACTGATGGATGCTTACGCCATGACCATGACGGCCACGGATGAAATGACCTGGATCACAGGGGAATTTTCCGGGGACGCGCCCGGCGGCGCGGTGTTCATCAATGAATTCGCCATGGGCAACGGCGCGGCGTTCCCGCAGCCCAACGGCCATTTTGATCTGTATGCCGGCAACAAAAGGCTGCTTTCCTTCAACCTGAAAAAGAACAGCCATCTGTATGAGCAAAACGGCGTCCGCGCGTACTTTGAGGTAAAGAAGCGCCGCTTCACAGCCTATGGCGACTGCTTCACGCTGGATGAATACATACAAAACGAATGCAGCTTTGTAAACGGCCTGATGTACATCCACATCCCCAAGGCCATCCTGGATGAGCTGCCCAGGCCGCTTTTGGGCGGAAGAAACACGCTTGAAATGCGCGTGACGCCGGTGAATGTGGACAAGGCGTCCCGCCGCTGGTTCCGCCTGGGGTTCAGCCCCATGTTCACGCTGATGGCCGACGTATACGACGGCATCAACGCCGTGCTGCACGGGGTAAAGCGCCCGTCTATCGGCGGCAGGCATGTCTATTTCGGCGATATCCACGTGCATTCCTGGGACACGACCTACTTTGCCGATACCGGCTGCGGGCGCAAATCGGTGAAGGAGAATATCGCCTACGTCCGCGATGTGGCTGGATGCGATTTTACAGCCATCACCGATCACGACTGGCAATTGAACACACAGGATTGGGAGAAGCTGCGCCGGGAAACCGAGGAGGCCAACGACGGGGGCAGGTTTGTGACCCTGCACGCCTTTGAGTGGACCAGCAGCAACTATGGCCACCGCAATGTATACTTCCGAAACATTCCCGACGTTTTAAAAGGGCAGGAGGCTTTCGATTACCGCCGCGTGCGCGTTCCCGTAAAGTATGGCGGCGGCAGCCATGACGACGACCCGACGCCCTATGACCTGTTCGCCTGGCTGAAGGAAAACGGGTATGAAGCCATCACGGTGCCGCATCATCCCAACGCGTACCAGTTTCCGATGGACTTTCACTTCTTCTTCGATGAAAACTACGACCGCGCGGTGGAAATCTACT
>JAEWWY010000176.1 GCA_023458835.1 Bacillota bacterium | reverse complement strand
GTGTACAATCAAGCAAACTAATCCTTTTCACAAGCTCTCCCCCCCTAATCATGCGCATTTGGCTTCGCGTTCTTAAAAGCCCATAGCTTATTCAACAAGAAATTCAAAGGGATGGTCACCAGCAGGTTGATCATGGGTGCGATGCCCTCGGATATGTGCAATTTCTCCACCCACAGGTAGAGCAGCGCCGCGCTGAGAAGATACGTGCTTCCATAGGACAGGAATGCCTTGCCGTATGCCTTGATGTGATCCCGAGCCGTTCTATTCTCGCCGCGTTTGATCAGATATTTGCTATTCCAATAATATGCATTCGTCACGCTGACGACAAATGCGATCAAATTGGATAGCTGATAATGGATATGCAATAGATAAAAGCACAGCCAGTAGACGCCAAGGGAAATCAGGGTATTGGATACCCCCACGATCCCGAATTTCGCAAACTGGACCAAGCTGCCCCATCTTGGATGCTTTTCCAGCGAACGAAGCTTGTCCATGGCTTTCATGCGCCCACCGCTTCCAGAATCGTCTTGGCCATATAATCGATCATCTCATCCGTCATGCCGGGATAGACACCCACCCAGAAGGTATCATGCATGATCCTGTCGGTCTGCGCAAGATCGCCGGCCACCCGGTATCCCTGCCCCGTTTTGCGCATCTCATCAAAGCAAGGGTGCTTGATCAGGTTCCCCGCAAAGAGCATCCGTGTCTGAACGCCCTTTTCCTCTACATGCCTCACCACATCCCGGCGGCTCACGCCGTCACGGCAGGTAAGAAGAAAACCAAACCAGCTTGGCCTGGAGCTTTCGCAGGGAACGGGCAGGATCAGCTTGTTTTCCGCCGCAGATAGGGCCCTGTGCAGCCTGTCGAAGTTTTCCCGCCGCCGCTCAACAAAGGAAGGAAATTTGTCGAGCTGGGCGCAGCCGATGGCCGCCTGCATGTCCGTTGCTTTCAGGTTGTAGCCGAAATGGGAGTATACGTATTTATGGTCATACCCCGGAGGCAGTTCCCCATACTGCCTGTCAAACCGGTGACCGCATAGGTTGTCCACACCGGAAGGGCACATGCAATCCCGCCCCCAATCCCTAAGGGAGCGGATAATTTTGTTTAGCTGCGGCTGGTTGGTATACACCGCGCCGCCTTCGCCCATGGTCATGTGATGGGGGGGATAAAAGCTGGAGGTGCCGATATCCCCCACGGTGCCTGTAAAGCATTCCTTGCCGTCGAGCATATAGCGGGAACCCAGAGCGTCGCAATTATCCTCCACGAGCCAAAGGCCATGCTTTTCACAAAAGCCCTTCACGGCTTTCAAGTCAAACGGATTGCCCAGCGTATGTGCCAGCATCACCGCCTTTGTCTTTTCCGACAGGGCGGCTTCCAACTTGCTTACGTCAATGTTGTACTGCGGGATGGTCACGTCCACAAACACAGGGACCGCCCCATATTGAACCATAGGAGCGACCGTGGTGGGAAAGCCCGCCGCCACGGTGATCACTTCATCCCCGGGCCGGACTGCCCGCTCTTTCAACAGCGGGGATGTAAGCGCCATGAAGGCAAGCAGGTTGGCGGAGGAACCCGAGTTGACCAGAGAGCAGTACTTTACCTGAAGATATTCAGCAAATTTCTTTTCGAATTCTTCGGTATAACGGCCGGAGGTCAGCCAGAATTCCAGCGCGCTGTCCACCAGGTTCACCATTTCCTCATGATCATACACCCGGGAGGCATAAGGGATCCTCTTTCCGGGCACAAATGCTTTGTTCTGATTATGATACGCATCGCAATACTCAGACACCAACTGCAATATTTTTTCCCGCGCCTGCTTCTCTGTCTTTCTTTCCGGCATTTTGCTTTCTTTCCTCCGCTGCATTTTTCAACGATTCTTTCAGGAAGCTCCGTATTTGCTCTTCCATCAGCTTCGTTACATTGCGCCCGTCCCGGTAGGCTTTCGCCCATGCAACCGTCTGATCCACCGCTTTTTCCGCATGCCACACAGGCTTCCAGCCAAAGGCTGTTTTCAGTTTGGAACAATCCAGCTTCAAAAAGCTTGCTTCATGCGGGCCGCCTTCCCAACGGTTTTCCCATGCCATCCCCTCGCCCCAGCTTTGGCAAAAGAGGGTAGCCAATTCCCCTGTGGTAATGCAATCGCAATCATCCGGCCCTACATTATAGGCGCCGGCCAGCGTGATATCCTCAAATTGGCCCTTGGCAATCATCATGTACGCGCTCAGCGGCTCCAGCACATGCTGGTATGGGCGCGTGGAGTAAGGATTCCTTACTACAATGGTTTCCTTTTTCAGCGCGGCCCTCACCGCATCCGGAATGATCCGGTCGTTGGCAAAGTCCCCCCCGCCGATCACATTGCCGGCCCTGGCCGTGGAAATCGCCGCGCGGCCATCCTGAAAGAAGGATTTCTGATAGCTATGCGTCACCAGCTCCGAGCAGGATTTGCTGTTGGAATAAGGATCATAGCCATCCAGCGGATCGGTCTCCCGGTATCCCCATGCCCATTCCCTGTTTTCATACACCTTATCCGTAGTGACATTTACGAAGGAGCGGACGGAACTGCTTTGCCGCACGCACTCCAGAACATGGACCGTGCCCATGATGTTGGTTTCGAACGTATACACCGGATCCCTGTAGGAATCCCGCACAATGGGCTGGGCCGCCAGATGGAACACGATCTCAGGGCTTGACGCATCAAACGCCTGCCGGAGCTTTTTGAAATCACGGACATCCCCAAGCACGGAGCGCATATCCTTTTCCAGTCCCAGCATGGAGAAAAGATTCGGCTGGGTTGGAGGATCCAAAGCATACCCGGTCACCTGCGCCCCCGCATCAACAAGCATCTTCACAAGCCATGCGCCTTTAAAACCTGTATGGCCCGTTACGAATACACGTTTCCCGCGGTAAAACGCCATCAATCCCATATCTTCCACGGCGCCTTGCCCTCCGCCCATAAATTCTCCAGGTATTGCTTGTCCCGCTGGGTATCCATGCATTGCCAGAAACCCTTATGATAATAGGACATCAGTTGCCTGCCCTGCGCCAGTTTTTCCAGCGGGGCCCGCTCCAGTATGGTGGTATCGTCTGTGATATAGTCAAATACCTCGGGCTGCATCACCATAAAGCCGGCGTTGATCATGCTGCCGTCCGTATCGCTCTTTTCCCTGAACGCATTGATTTGACCTTTTTCATCGATGTCCAGCACGCCAAAGC
>JAEWWY010000175.1 GCA_023458835.1 Bacillota bacterium | reverse complement strand
TAGTATAATAAATGGCGGATAGACAGGAATATGATGATACAGGAGGCACATATGCTCCAAGGAATGTTGATAGGTTTACAACCTTTTACGCTTGAAAGGTGTCATGAATTTTGGAAAAATTATGTGTCCGATCCTGACATGTGGGAAAAAAGCTATATCTATGGTAAGGAATCTATTAATAAATATTTTCAAAGTAAAGTGATGGACGGAAGCAGACGTTATTTTGCTATATGCAATAACGAAAAGACCATGGAAGTAATCCTGCTTAAATACATTGATTTTGATAGAAGATGCGGAACAATGAGTATACATTTTGCCAATGACAAATACAAAAACCGTGGATGGGGTACCGAAGCGGAGCAATTGCTCGTGAACTATGCATTTGAGGAATTGGGCCTTGATACCATTTATGCGGACTGTGTACACCGGAATAGACGAAGTCAGCATGTACTAGAAAAAATCGGCTTCGAATATTCTCATGAGGATGATGTATTACGCTATTATGTTCTAAAAAGATAAATTTCATTTTGTCGGTTAAAGTGTTCAATACTCAAGGAATCTATTTTATCAATGGTAAACATAATCCGTCTGAAAACAATAGCATTCAGACGGATTCTTGTTATATATTGGCATAGATACCCCTGGGAGACGGGCTTTCCGCCGCGATGGCGGAATTACGTTACGGAAAAAGGCTCCTTCATGCAATCGAAATAATTATCCGATATGCCTTTTAAAAGCTCTATCACATATTTTTTGCCGCCGGCGGCCACGGGAACCGCAAAAACAAGGAACGGATTGCTTTTTCCCTGATCCAATTTCATGAACGGCTTACCATGTTCAAGCGCCATGAGGGAGATGCATCTTTCACAGGATTTTTTCCTGCACCAGAAGGCATAACAGGTATCCTCAGCAGCCTCCCCAACCTTATGCATCTTCCATGCCAGACTGGAAACAGGGTCGACAATCCGGACAACGTCGAAGATTCCCGGGAACATCAGCGTGTAGTGACGTAACTGATCGAGCAGCATATGCATCATCTCTTTTGACGTAGACTCTTCATTAGGGGATGTGAAAGACATTTTTGCGTATTCAGAAGGCGTCATTCCAGTGTGTTGCTTGAACACCTTGGAAAAATGGTTGCTATAGGAATATCCGACCAGAGCGGCAAGATCAGTGATGCTGACGGCTGATTTGCGCAGCATGTTTTTGCTTTCCTCAATTCTGACCTTGTTGATAATCTCCGCTATATTTGCCCCTGTCTCCTTTTTCATCAAGGTGGAAAGATAAAATTCGCTGAGATTTACCTGTTCCGCCAAAACCTTCAATGTGATTTTCTCAGCATAGTGCGCCTCAATATATTCTATGACCTGGCGCACCGGCCTTGAATATCCGACAATATGCGTTACGGCAACGGCCCGTGTAAAGGCCAGCAGGGCCGAATGCACGAGCCTGTACATATCGGCGACATTTTCAGTACTCTCCAACTCTTTTATGAACTCTTCAGTGAGATCTCTTGCTTTGCCGTAGGGGGCACCTGCCTCGATTGCGATAAAGCAGCACATTGCAATGCCTTCAATAAAGCCATTTTTGAGGGAGCGAACGGCGTCCTTTGAGGTCTGCTGGTCCAAATGGATGCTTCCGGAATCAAAGTCCTTCAATGTCTCCAGTAACGCATTCACATCTCCTTTTGAAACGGCATCCTTGATTTGGCGATAGATCAGGTATCCTCCATGGTGTTTTTGTGAAAATGGAGATGAGCGCCCCTGGTTTGGAAGCTTCCCGGACTGCAAAAGCCGGTATATGGCAGGGTCGGTCTGGCCTCCGCAGAAAACCTGACGACACTCCGTTTCCTCAAGTGCGGAACGGGACAAAACGCCCAAGACCTCTCCAATCGACCTGATTCTGTCGTGTGAAATGACGGGGGCTCTTTGTATTGCCGTCATGTATTCATTGTATTCTGCAGGGTTTTGCAGGGCATTGCTCATCTTGGCATCAATATCGGCTTTTTTGAGCAGGCTCAATGAAACCGGTTGCGTGACGGCAGCCCCGCAGCATTTCCCGTTATCGTATAAAACAGAGATATTACAGATCAGATTTTGATCCAAATAATATGTATAGAAGTTTTTTGGGGCGGCGCGCTCATTTTCAAAAATCTCTTTTAGAAAGCTCTCAATGTTGCACATGCTGAGCTTTAGAAAATTTTCAATGACATATCCCCGGAAATGACACGAGGTAATGTTCATTTGGCGATCAAAATATAGTGCTTCAATCTGTGTTGCTTGGTAAAAAGTTTCTAAAAACCGTTTGATTTGATCCTCTCTCTGCTCCATGTCACACCTCTTTGCATGCACAACTCAATGAAGTAATCATAATTCTTGTTCGAATGGATCATCAGATGAAAAAAGAAACCACAATTTGATATCGATTATCTTAATATTATATATTTTTCCCGCGTAAATGTCATTAGTTATTCTTCAATATATGCGATAATTATAAAGAAAGAAATAAACGCTGTGGCTTGGAATACAGTGCTAAGCACCATCATAGAGCGGCAAAAGGCCCCGCCTTCTATTGGAACCAGGGGTCCCTGCGTTTATAGCGGACAAACAGGTGTGAATGCCGTTTTAAAATGAAGGATTATCTCTTTCATCCTTGAGGGGGCCGGATATGAACAACCTTGCGGTTTTTTCCGCCATATATTTGATTGTAGCATCCATGAGCCCGGTTTTTGGCTATTTTGCGCTGCGCTTTGACTTCGGAGGCCTGCTCAACCGGCTGTTCATGCTGATCAGCCTTTGCCTGACTTTTTGGGCATTGGGGTTTGCCGTCGTCATTATAGCGCCGGATGCTGCATCGGCTGTGCTGTGGACAAAGGTTTCCGCTGTCGGGTATGAGCTGGTCTACAGTCTTTTGCTGCACTTCACCCTCGCCATCACCGGTCATAAAAGGATATTAAGCAAGAAATGGTTCTATTGTTTATTATATCTGCCAGCCATGGTCTGCCTATATGCTTTTGTACTTTCATCCAGCATTACACAGTCTATTTATCTATTTGAAAACACGGCAAGAGGGTGGGTCAGGGTTACTCCCTCCATCCTTTTTGACTACCTATTCAATGTGTATTACATCATTGCGGTGCTGGCCAGTTTGGTCCTTCTCGCACACTGGAAGCGTAAAAGCACCGAACAGGCGGTCAAGAAACAGGCTAACGTTTTAATGCTGTCATTTTTGGCCGCCTTCGGCTTGGGTACGCTTACCGATATTGTAAACGGCATCTATTGGCGGCTTCCCGTTCCGCAGATGGCCCCGCTTCTCTTTTTGATTCCGCTTGCAGCCATCTTCTACTGTGTAAGAAGGTACCACTTTATGAAGCCGCTGCATGTAAACCATATGGAGCTGATCCTAAACGACGAACGCCGTACTTCTGTATTCAAGCTCATCTCTACCGGGCTGATGCTGGGCGGCTGCGCACTATTCTTCATGGAGTATTTCTGGTGGAAAGCAGATAACCTTGCTTTAACGATTGTTTCAAGCGTTCTGGTTGTTACGCTGGGCGGCGTTCTCCGGTATATTCAATGGATGAAAAAAGGATATACCTATCTCGAATCGCTGCTCATTATTGCAGGCATGATTTTGACGCCTGTTTTGACCATTCATATGGCGCAGTTTGGCGCATTGGCGCTATGGGCATTTCCAACTACGCTCATCATCTGCGCACTGGTATTCAATTCAAACAATATGCTGCTGGCGTCGGCTGCCCCTGCCATCATCGGCCAAATCTATCTCATTGGAATCGTGCCGCATAGATATATTGCGCTCGATTACAAAACCTACGTCAGCCGGATTGCCATTCTGCTTTTTATTACGGTTGCGGCGTATTATGTCCACCGCATTTACGTTGGACGGCTCAAGGAAAATGCCGCCCAAGCAAGGACGCAAACACTGATCAGCGATCTTGCCGCCGGCTTTTCTTTGACCGGTCGGGATAATATGTCCCAAAGGATTCAGGAACTGCTTGCAACCTTAGGTGACTTTTTTGTTTCGGAAACGGTGGTCCTCCACATACTCAAAAGCGAATTCATCGACCTCATCGGTATTCAGCAGTATTCTGCCGGCAGCTTTGAGCTTTCCCAGGAGTTACTTTTGGAGCGATGGAAGGTTCATTCCATGAAAACCTTCAAGGAAAAGGCTGCCGCTCCCTCAGAGCACAAATTGACGGAGGAGCAGTTGAAAGAAATGAGGTCTATTCCCTGGATTTTTATCCCGATTTATCAGGGAGAGTGCCCCGTTGCATTCTTTTACATTGAGACCTCCCGCAAACAAAGCATATGGACAAAGGAACAGCTCATCCCCCTGCCCATCATTTCGCGCCTTGTTTCCGATGCGCTGGAAAAGTTGAGCTCCGAAGCGCAGATTCGGTTTATGGCATATTACGACAACCTGACGGGGCTTCCAAACAGGCAGCTTTTTTACGACCGTGCAGAACAGGCGATTCATCTGGCCCGCAGGAGTGGTACCATTGTCGTTATCCTGTATCTGGACCTGGATTCCTTTAAATCCATCAACGACACCATGGGACACGAGGGCGGCGACACGCTCATTCAGGAAATCAGCCGAAAGCTTTCAGACGGACTCAGGAAATCCGATACCGTGGCAAGATTTGGCGGAGACGAATTCCTGGTTCTGCTCAATGGCATGGATGACGTGGAGGCCATTGGAAATGTCGCCGACAAGGTTTTGGGTATTTTCAAGGAGCCCATTACCTTGAGGGGGCAGGAGATTTTTGTGACAGCCAGTGCGGGAATTGCCGTATATCCAGCCGATGGCGAAGATGCCCAAACCTTGATCAAGCATGCGGATATTGCAATGTATACAGCCAAGGATAAGGGAAAGAACCAATATGCTTTCTGTTCGACAAATATGAAGGAAACCGTAAAATATCGGGTGAATCTTACCAACAATCTGTTTCGTGCCCTGGAGCACAAAGAGCTTCAGGTATATTATCAGCCGCAGATTGACCTGCAGTCTGAAGAAATTACAGGGTTGGAAGCGCTGCTTCGCTGGTTCCATCCGGAGTATGGAGTGATATCGCCATTGGAGTTCATTTCTTTGGCGGAACAGACCGGACTGATCAACCCTATTGGCAATTGGGTGTTGGAAACAGCTTGTGCGCAGGCTGTGGAATGGAGGGAAAAAGGTTTTGGGAATTTGCGCATTGCAGTGAACCTTTCGGTGGTGCAGCTTCGCAATCCCGGCTTTCTGGGTCAGGTGCAGCGCATACTGGAAGAGACGGGGATAGACCCGAACCAGGTTGAATTGGAAATCACCGAAAGCACCACTACCAAGGAACCGGACTATATTGTACGGGTCCTGAACCAGTTGAAGAGTCTGGGGGTCAGCATTTCGATTGACGACTTCGGCACCGAATATTCCTCTTTGAACCGGTTGAAGCTGTTGCCTGTCGATCGAATTAAAATGGACATTCAGTTTGTACACGGTATTGATAAGAGCCCCAAAGATCGTGCAATTTCGCTGGTCATTATCAATCTGGCCAAGAATCTTGATTTAAAGTTAATCGCGGAAGGCGTTGAAAACAGCACACAACTGGACTTTTTGAAGAATAGGATGTGTGATGAGGTTCAGGGGTTTTATTACTATAAACCCATGCCCGCATCTGAGGTGGAAAGAATACTTCAAAGCCAGATTGTCAAACACCATAAACATTCTGCCGATTGTACGGTCACATCTCATTCATGAGAAATAAGCGATGTTGGATAAGGATTTAATATGTTAAATTGGGTCAAGCAATGCATGATACATAATTACTTTGGAAAACAGTTTCCATTGGATTATCGGGTATATATGATCTTCTTCTTTGAGAGCTACATAATCTCAATCATTTCAGCCACAATCAATACGGTATTGCATAAGGGGCCGCTTGGGCTTGTTTTGCAATGGTCCTATATTGCTTTTTGCACCGTTACACTCTTTGTGATACCCCGTATCAGGCTAACCCTTCAAAAGCCGCATCTGCTGTTTATCACCTTTGTCTATGTCCCCTTTCTATATTTCCAAACGGCGGGGTATAACGGCACGGCTTTCATGTTTGCACCGTTAGGGCTCTTTTTGCTGGGCATCGTGTTTACCGGGAAACTGCGCGTGACTGTGATTGCGTTGAATATTTTGGACTATTTGGTTTGCATCATGATAAGCTGGCTGTACCCCCAAACCGTAATATCCCATAGCGGTCCTGCCGCCAGGCTTATCGATTTGATGGCCGCGACCCTTCTGTCATTTTCCGGCATAAGCGTTTTAACTATATATGTCAGCAAGATTTTTGAAGAGCACAACAAAACCCTTGCTGAGCTTAGTATCCGCGATGCCTTGACAGGAATTTACAACAGACGGTTTATAGCTGATTTTTTGCAGCGTGAACTGGAGGTGGCCAAACAAACAGAAAACAAGTTTTATGTGCTGATGATGGATATTGATCATTTCAAAAGAATAAACGACACGTATGGGCATGTATTTGGGGATCATGTATTATTGGCCTGCATACAGGCTATACAAAGTGTTTTAAGAAAAGGCGATGTGATAGCGCGTTACGGCGGAGAAGAATTTGTGATCGTATTGCTGCCCCAAATACCGTTAAAGGCCGCTGTGCTCGCCGAACGCATTCGTCAAGCGGTGGCATCATTGCGCTTTCGCTATGATGTGACTGTAACGGTCAGCATCGGCGTGGCAAAATGCCAGCCTGATGACACCGTGGAAAATCTAATCAGCAGAGCGGACCACTGCATGTATCAAGCCAAGCAGGCCGGGCGTAATCAAGTGGTTTTCGCGAGCACAGCCTAAGTAATCTTATTACCAAAGGCATCATCAACCGGGCCAAGAGCTTGAATTCCAAAGTGATCGCCGAAGGCGCGGAAACGGCGCCGCAGCTCGTTTGGGGGCAGCGCTTTGTCCCCAACCCTTCAAACACGCTGAATGCGCACGTCCGCGGTGCGGCGTCAACGCGTTTGTAACACTGCTGATTGGGGTATAGATCTACTGTATACAGGTACAGTAGATGGGTGAAGCTACGCATATATTGCAAAAACGCTCCCCCATAAAAGTGCGGCGAAATGAGGGTATAAGGATGGCATTGCAGATAAAGCGGATATATGATTCGTTTCAGGAAAGCGACGGAATACGTTTGCTGGTGGACCGCTTATGGCCGAGAGGTATTTCCAAAGAAGATGCGCACCTGGATGGATGGCTGAAAGCACTGGCTCCCAGCCATGAGCTCCGGACATGGTTTGGACACAAGGCGGAAAACTTTGCGGAATTTTCTGTGCTGTATCGTGCTGAGCTGGATGCGGATGCCAATGCCCAGGCAGCCGCCCAGCAGGTTATTCATCAAAGCAGGAAGAATACGGTCACCTTGTTGTATGGGGCAAAAGACCCTCAGGTGAACCATGCCATTGTTTTAAGGGCATACCTGGATGAAAAGTCAAAGCCGGTGTAAATATGCTGCCTGGCATGTTCCGGATTCTGCCATGATGAATACCGGCGCCAAGGAAAAATCCTTGATTTTCCTGTGATTCAGGCATGTAAGGGGCTATGGTCAAATTTCTCCGCCTTGCCCGCCGGTGTCCAGCCAAATATAGTCATCCTCGTCCGCGATCTCCCCGCCTTCATCCCACACAGGGCGCAGTGATATTTGCTGGAGCCGCTTTGTGTAATCAAACGCACATTCAAAATAGATTGGGCAGGCATCAGGATTGTTGTTGGCCCAGCCCATGGGCGATGCGAACCCCAGGTATGTTGTGCCATTGGCATACAGATTAAAGCCTTCGATCGTATCGTTGGCCAAAAAGTCACTAAAACTGAGGTGAACAGTGGCAAAAAACCGCCCCTTGGCGCCTTCTGCCACTTCGGCAATAATCGTATAGCCAATACCAAGCTGCTTTGTAGTATGCGCTGAAAAAAGCCCTGTAGAGGGGGGCGGTGTACCACCCTGGTTTGGCGGCGTCTGAGCAGCAGGCGGGTTCGCACCGCCAAAGCCGCTTTTTGACAGGTAGCCCGTCTTGCCGCCGATCTGCACATGATACCAATCATTTGTGTAACCCATGACCATTACCTGTGTGCCGTTGAGGAGCAGGCCCAGGGAGGCGGAAGTCATTGCCTTCTCCGAACGAAGGTGCAATCCTTGACCTCCGGCATTGCTGATGGTCAGGATGGGCATAGCGGAAGCAATGGAGGACTGCGACGGATTCAGTTCCAGATATTTCTTTTGCATAAAGCCGCAGGCATAGCCTAATGCGTCGCCGATTTCTACATACACCCAGCCCGGCACAGGCTCGGATTTGAGCTGCACATATGTCCCGTTGTAGTATTTACCCCAGGACTCTGCTCCTGTGGAGGGGTCTCCCCGCAGATTGAGCCGGTCTTCCGCGTTGGGATTGTTAACAATGGCATAAGTGTTGCTGGGGTACTGATAACCATCGGCAAGCGCGGGGGCCATGACAGAAGATGCCAGCATCAAAATGGACAATAGCAAATATAGGAGCCTTCTTT
>JAEWWY010000174.1 GCA_023458835.1 Bacillota bacterium | reverse complement strand
CCTATGATCCGGAAGGCGCAAAAGACATCATCGCCAAAAACGGCTGGGCAAACGAACCCATCAAGTTCCTTGTTCCCAGCACGCCGGTCTACACGCCCCTGGGCGAATACTTCCAGTCCAACCTGCAGGAAGCGGGCCTTACCAATGTTCAGATCGAGACCATCGACTGGTCGGCCTGGCTTACGGAAAGCCAGACTGACGACCGCTTCGACATTACCCTGGCTGCCTGGTCCAACGTGACCCGGGACGGCACCGAGCTGTTGGAGCCCAACTGGGAATCCGTAAAGAGCAGCAAGCGCACCAGGATCAACGATGAAGCCTTCGACAAGCTTGTGCTGGAGGGCAAGACCACTTCCAATACCGCCCTGCGCATTGAAAAGCTGGAAGCCGCCAACAAGCTGCTGCTGGAAGAAGCGTATGCGGTGCCCGTGTACAATGCCGTGAACCTGTTTGCCTTCAGCAACGCGTACGAAGGCGTTATGCGCAGCGTGGACGGCACGTTCTATCTCAATGACATTACCGTGAAATAGCATCAAAGGCGGGGAGCCGCGGGCAGGCAGCCCTGGGCGCCTGCCCGCGGTTTCCGCAATATTGCGCAAAGGAAGGCGGCCGCAGGCATGGAGAAGGTCCTTGAGGTCAAAGATCTGGTCACAACGTTTCGAATCGGGCAGAAGGATTATCAGGTGCTTCGCGGCATCTCCTTTGATATTGGCCGGGGCGAAACGCTGTGCATGGTTGGCGAAAGCGGGTGCGGCAAGAGCGTAAGCACCTTGGCCGTGATGGACCTTCTGCCGCTGAACGGGAAGGTGGTATCCGGCAGCATCAGGCTGGACGGTATGGAGCTGACCCAAATGACGCAAAAGCAGCGCAATACGGTGCGGGGCAGGAAGATGGGCATGATCTTCCAGGAACCCATGACTGCCTTGAATCCGCTGCTGACCATCGGCCACCAGCTCACCGAGGGGCTGCGCCACCACAAGCGGATGGGCAGGCAGGAGGCGCGCAAGCTGGCAATGAAGTATTTGGAGCGGGTAGGCATCGCCAACCCTGAGGAGCGCATGCGCCAGTTCCCCTTTCAGTTAAGCGGGGGACTGCGCCAGCGGATCATGATCGCTATGGTGCTGACGGTAAAACCCAGCCTGCTGATTGCCGATGAGCCCACCACCGCGCTGGATGTGACGATTCAAAAGCAGGTGCTGCTGCTTTTGAAATCCCTGAAAAGGGAGATCAACGCGGGCATTCTGTTCATCACCCATGACCTGGGTGTTGTGGCGGAGATTGCCGACCGGGTGGTGATCCTCTATTCCGGGCGGAAGGTGGAGGAAGGCCTGGTGGCGGACATCTTCAACCATCCGCGCCACCCCTACACCATCGGGCTTATGAACGCCGTCCCCAATGTGGACGATGACGACTTTCAGATACAGGCCATCCCCGGTTCCTTTCCGAACCTTACGGAGGATATTCCGGGCTGCAGATTCCATCCGCGCTGCAAGTATGCGTCGGAGCGGTGCAGAACGGAGGTGCCCAGGGAAATCGAATACGAAGCGGGCCATTTTGTTTCCTGCCACAAGGTGGAGGAGGATATGAGATGAGTGAAAAAGTGCCTATTCTGGAGCTGAAAAAGCTCAAGAAGCATTTTCTTTTGAAGCGCGGCGCGAGCATCAAGGCGCTGGAAGACGTGAGCTTCACCATGTATGCCGGGGAAAAGTTCGGCGTGGTGGGAGAATCCGGCTGCGGAAAATCCACGCTGGGCCGGGTGATCCTGCAGCTTTATCCCCAGACCAGCGGAGCCTGCATCTATTACGGTGTGACCCCGGAAGAGCTGGCGCCCAAATATCTCAGAAAAGAAATCGAAAAGCTCCCCCTTTATCAGCGGAAAGCCCGCAAGGCATTCGACCGGTCTTTGCAGGCCGACCGGGAGCTGCAGGCCTTGCGGTCAAAAGGGGCACAGGCAAAACGTGCGGCCGGACTGGAAGCAAGGTCGAAGGAATACCGCAAGGAGGCCTCCCGCCAGCTTCGGGAAGGCTCCCGTACGGTGGGTTCCCTGATCACCAGCGAAAAGCTGCCGGAGATACAGCAATTGTTTTTAAAAAGCCATCAGGAGGCTGTTCTGGCCCATGAAGCATTCATGGCCCGCGCCCGCCTTGCGGCCGAGCAGGAAAAAAACATCATAGCCGGCCGCCCGGATGATAAGCTGAATCAGAAGATCGCAGCGCACGAGGCGGATTTTAGGGCCCACGTGGAAAAGGCCCAAAGCTTTCGCCAAACAGCCTTTGCCTATAAAGGGAAATATGTATCGCCCATTACGGAGCTGTGCCACGATCCTGAGTACCAGGAAAAGCTGGACCGCAACTATGAAACCGGGATCAACCTGGGCAAGCTGACCGGCCGGGAAATGCGCGCCCTTCGCCGCGATATGCAGATGATTTTTCAGGATCCCGCAGCCAGCCTGGACCCGCGGCAGTCCGTGGGCAAAGCCATAGAGGAAGTATTCGTGATCAATACGGACTACAGCCCGGAGGTGCGCAAGGAAAAGGTGATGGCGCTGCTGAACCAGGTAGGGCTGAAGCGCGAGCATTATGATTCGTACCCCCATGCGTTAAGCGGCGGCCAGAAGCAGCGCGTGGGGATCGCCAGGGCCATCGCCCTGGACCCCAAATTCGTGGTGCTGGACGAGTCGGTCTCCGCGCTGGACGTATCGGTGCAGGCGCAGATTCTGGAGCTCCTGAATCAATTGAGCCGCCAGAAGCAGCTCACCTATCTGTTTATCACCCATGACCTTGGCGTTGTCAAATACTTTTGCGACCGTATCCTGGTGATGTATCTTGGCAACGTATGCGAGCTGGCCGACAGCAAGGAGCTGTTCCGCTGCCCGCAGCATCCTTATACGGTGTCCCTTCTTGATTCCGTGCCGCGCCCCGTGGTGCGCGGGGACATGAAGGAGGACAAGGTGCTGGAGGGGGAGGTGCCCAGCGCCCTGAAGCCGCCCCGGGGCTGCCCCTTCCATACGCGCTGTATGCATTGCATGGACGTGTGCAGGGAAAAGAAACCGCCTCTTGTTAAGACGGAACCGGGACATTTTACCGCCTGTCACCTGCATGCGCAAAAGCCTATTATGGAGGAAGCAAAATGAAGTTTGATCCCACCTTCGTCCCTTACGCGTCGACCCGGTATCCCTTGTACGCCAACCGCGGCATGGTGGCGGCCTCATCGCCCCAGGCCGCCGCCGCCGGGCTGGAGGTTATGCGCAGGGGCGGCAACGCGGTGGATGCGGCCGTGGCCACAGCCGCCGCGCTGACCGTGGTGGAACCTACGGCCAACGGCATCGGCAGCGATGCCTTTGCCCTGGTATGGATCCAAAAGGACCGCAGGCTGTACGGCCTCAATGGCAGCGGATGGGCGCCCAGGGATATTTCCATAGAGAAGGTGCTCTCCCAAAATCCCGCCGGCGGCAAGATGCCCGTATATGGCTGGACACCCGTGATGGTGCCCGGCGCGCCGAAAGCATGGGCGGCGCTGAGCGGGCGCTTTGGGAAAGCCTCCCTTCAGGATGCGCTGGCCCCGGCCGTTGATTATGCCCGTTTTGGCTATCCCGCTTCCCCCAACCTGGCGAGGATGTGGAAGCTGGCATGCAGCCGGTACAGCACCATGCATGCCGCGCCGGAGTTCGCGCAGTGGTTCAGGACATTCGCTCCCGGCGGGGAGGCGCCTCTGGCGGGGAGCGTTGTCAGGCTGCCCGATCACGCCGATACGCTGGAGAAGATCGCCGCCTCGGCCGCGGAGGATTTTTACAAGGGGGAGCTGGCCGGCCGCATTGTAGAGGACAGCAGGGAATTTGGCGGATATTTCTG
>JAEWWY010000173.1 GCA_023458835.1 Bacillota bacterium | reverse complement strand
GCGATTGCTTGGGTTTCACCGTCTGTAGATAAAACGATATGAAAATATGTTGACGCTACCTGATACCCATCTCCGTGTCCTCCGGGGTCAGTGCGCTGTGTTCCTTGATATAGGCCACCACTTCATCCACCTGGGTAAAAGCCAGGCCCACATATGTATCCGCCGCGCCGTAATAGATGGCGATACGCCCGGTGCCGGCATCCTGCAGCGTGGCGCAGGGGAAGCATACGTTGGGCACAAAGCCCCGCTCCTCATAAGACTCCTCCGGCGTCAGCAGAAAATTCCGGCAGCGGTACTTGACGCGGCTGGGCTCATTGATGTCCAGGATCGCCCCGCCGATGGAGTATACGAACCCGTTGCAGGTGCCGGCCACCCCATGGTAGAACATCAGCCAGCCCTCGCTTGTCTCAATGGGCGCGGCGCCGCCGCCTATTTTAACGCTTTCCCACCAGGCGCTGCCCCGGCCCATCACATGGCGGTGCCGGCCCCAATAGACCATATCCGGGCTTTCGGAAAGGAAGATATCGCCAAAGGGCGTATGCCCGCTGTCTGACGGGCGGGAAAGAAGCTTGTACATGCCGCCGATCCTTCTGGGAAAGAGCACGGCGTTGCGGTTATAGGGAATGAAGGGGTTTTCCAGGCGCACAAAGGTTTTGAAATCCCGGGTCTTCGCCACGCCGATGGACGCGCCGTAAAAATCGGTGCACCAGAGGATGAAATAGTCCTCCTCCACCTTGACAAGGCGCGGGTCATAAGCATAATGGGGCATGAAGGGCTCGCCCTGCTCGTTCACAAAAGGGATCTTCCCGCTGTCCACATTCCAATGGATGCCGTCAGCGCTCCGGCCCATATAGATATGGGGAACGCCGTCCACCTGCTCGCCCCGGAGCACCGCCACAAACCCGCCTTCGAAGGGAGCCACGGCGCTGTTGAAGATGCGGGCCACGCCCTTTGCGGGATTGCGCCCGATGACGGGGTTGGCACGATACCGCCATACCGGGGCATCGTGGCAGTCGTTTCCCCGGTCCTGCCAGGGCATATGGGGCAGGTTCCCCCCTGTGAGTATGGCTACCTTTGACATAGCTTGTGCTCCTTTATCAAGCGTTCAACCGTTCCGCCTCCAAGGGGCGAAGGTCCTTTACCGAATCCCTGAATACCATGCGCCCGCTGATGACGATGCGCCCTGTATGCCCGCTTTGCCCATGCAGCTTTTTGGCAAGCGCCTTGACAGCCGCTTTTGCCATGCCGCCCTGATCCACCTGGAAGGTGGTCAATGCCGGGTTGCAAAGCCTGGCGAAGAGGAAATCATCAAAGCCCACGATGGATATATCCTCCGGCATTTGATAGCCCGCGCGCTTTAACTGCCCCATCAGCAAGTGGGCCGTCTCGTCGCAGTTGCACACAAAGGCCGTGGGCATCCTTTCCGGCAGCGCCACTTCCTTCAATAATCCGTTCTCGCCCCTGTCGGGCAGTATCCACTCGGGACGAAGCGGAATATTGTTTTGCAGAAGGGATTTGTAATAGCCCAGGTAACGGTCCAAAATGCTGCTGGTGGCGTAAATATCCCCCACAAAGCCGATCTCCCGGTGTCCCATCCTCACCAGGTGGTTGGTCAGAAGATACGCGCCGTACACGCTGTCGCTGACCACGGAGGTGACATCATCATGCTCGGTATAAAAATCCAGGAACACGCAGGGCAGGCGGGTATTCAGCAGCGCCTGCATGTATTCCGCGCTCACCTGGCCCATGACGATCAGGGCATCCACCTTGCCGGAACGGATCATCACCGGCAATCTGCACTCCTGCTCGTCGGGGGCATATAAAATTTCCAATATGCCGTAGCAGGATACCTCTGAAAGATGCTGCACCACCCTTTTGTACATGGCGGCATAAAAGGAGGTGTCGCTGAAAAAACGGTCCGCCACCAAAATGCCCACATCCTGGCCGCCGCCATCCTGGGGGCGCTTGGAAGGTGATGTATATTGATAGCCCATCTCCCGGGCCTTTTCTATGATCTTGGCGCGCACAGAATCGCTTACGCCATCCTTGCCGCCCAGCGCCTTGGATACCGTAACGGTGCTCACACCCATGGCTTTGCCGATCTGCCGCATGGTTACCTGCTTGCTCAAGTGTTATGCCCTCCCGCGAAATGTGCTGATTTGTAGCATATCACCGATTGCAGCGCTTGTAAAGTAATTTACTTAACGGTGCTTTACTTTTTAACCGTAAGGCTTCCCTTGCTTTCAAATACTATCCCGTCGGAAAAGCGGCAGAGGAACACCGTGTCGTAGAAGGAATTTTTAAGGTCCGATATGTCCACCAGCCCTTCGTAATAGCCGCTCGCGCTAAGGGCAAGGGGAACGTCAACCTCCGTTTTCAAAACGGTGTAGCGTATCTCCTCCACCGTTTTCCCGTAAGGCTTCACATCCGCCCGGAAGGTGAAATCCTCCCTGGCCAGCAGCTTGTTGGTGGCGGGATGAACGATGGAAACAAAGGGCTCCTTTTCAAGCACGGCCACGTTCCCGTGGGAATAGATATCCCCGGTGCGGTCGGCGAAAACCGCCCGGTCATCGTTATAGAAGGTGATGAAGTTGTCCGCCATCTCATGGCTGGTCCTGTCGCCGGGGCGCACATAGGGTACCCAGAACTGGCCGTCGTTAAAGTTGGCCCATACCAGGAAGTAGCTGATACGGCCGGCTTTTGAACCGCCCAGCAACGTATCCAGCATGTCTGTATACCAGGTAAGGCTGCCTTGGTTGCCCTGGGGCGCCAGCCCCTCATAGCCCTTTGCCAATTGGCGCACGCCGGTTTCGCACAGGGCGGATACCTTGCCCCTGGCTTCCGCCAGGCCTGATACGACGGCGCAGCTTTGCTTCAATTGGTTCATGAAGCTTTGGGTGCTTTCCCCCGCGTCGTCGCAGTAATAGTCAAAGCCCAGCACATCCACATAGTTGTCGCCGGGATACCTTTGCAGGTAAGCAGCGGCGTTTGATACGGGCCCGTTGGGGGCATAGGCGTACAAAAAGTTGTGCACGCCTTTTTTGTCCCGCAGGTATTCCACGGTGAAACGGTATAGCTGCTGCGCCTGGGCATCGCTGCCGCCGGCTGTGCCCCACCAGAACCAGCCGCCGTTCCCCTCGTGATAGGGCCGCAGCAGGATGGGGATCGGCGTGCCGTCCTCCGCCGCGCAGTCCCTGGCGAAAGCCGCGACGGTATCCAGGTAAGCCAGCAGCTTTTCATGCGCTTCCCCGCCGGGGAGCACCGCGCGGATGGCCCCCGCCGTCACATCATTGAAGATGCCGCCGGTGACAAAATTGGGCATGTGCAGGCTCAGGGTAAGGATGGCTCCCGCCTTGTAAGCGGCCTTGGCGACCAGAACGCTTTGGTCGTAGGTGCCTTCGCCGCCAAAGAGGGACAGCCCGTCCAGACCCACGATGCCGGGATGCGCGCCCACGGCGTTTTTCACATCGGACTCCGAACCGTCGGTTTTGCTGATGCTTATGCCGTGATGCATGGCGTTTTGATGGCCAAAGAGGATGTACTCCTTCCCCACGTCCCGAAGGTATACAAACAGCGATTTTGTTTCGGGAGTCGCGTTTTCATCCGCCAGCGGGATGGGCGCGGAGGCATCGATGGCCGCGCTTTGAGGCGGCCTGCCGTTTACCGGCTGTACGGTAACGTTCACACCCATGTAATCGCCCTGCCGGCGGCCGGAGAGCAGCACGTTGTCCACGAATATGCCCCCTTCATAGGCGGTAGAGGAGCCGGCGATGCCCACTGTCAGGCTGTCCATGGTCAGGTCGGACACGAAGCCGATCTCATACAGCAGCGTGGTGGTGCCGTCGCCATTGACGGTGGCTTTCGCGGGATAACCGCTGCCCAGCGCCTTGAAGCTGCCGCCTGACAGGATGGCAATGGGCTGTACCCTGAAATCCCCGCCGCCCAGGCGGTACGCTTCGCTGTTCACGGCCAGTTCCACGGAGAACAGGCCATACCCCTTCAAGTTCAGGCCATGCATGGGCACGTTCAGCTTGATTTCAGACCAGTCGCGGCTTTTGTCAAAGGCCAGGCCGGAAATTTTCAGCGCCCGGCGCCGGGGCTCATAGGAGACCTGGTCCAGCGTAAAGCCGGCAGGGTATTCCCAGGAGCCCTCCACGCCCCAATCGTGAAGGCTGGTTTCCGCATCCTCGAAATCCCAGCATTTTGGCTCCACCGGCGGAACTTCCTCCACTTTTTCAGGAATGGCCGTAAGGGTGATGTTTTCAAAATAGATGTCCCCGGAAAAATCCGTGGCAGCGCCGGCAGCCGTCAAAATAAGCTGGCTGTGGATGGCAGCGCCGGGCAGCCTTTGCGTTATATGGGCGAAGGCGCCGCCCGCCTGCATGGGTACCTCCGAAATCTGGTCATCCGGCACCTGATACCAGGCGGGCGTGTTCAGGCATGTTTGCAGCTTCACGCTGCCGGCTGTGCCCGTGCCTGCCGTGGGCACAAAGTACACGTCGTAGGAGATGCGCTCCATCTTGTGAAAGGCGGTGGAGCCCACCGTCTTGAGGACAGCGGCGTCGCACCACCAGCTTTCCTTGTCAAAGGCGGCAGTCAGGCACAGCGCCCGGTTGCCGGTCACAGGGTTCACAGCGGCTTTCACGGCGGTATCCTTCGCGGCCTTGCCATATTCCGCCGTCACATCCTGCCACTTGTCCGGCGATACGGTGCCGGCCTGCATCGCCAGGGTGGGGATGCCCGGCATCATCACAAGCAGCGCAAGCAGGCAGCAGGCGATCCTTCGGGTCAGCTTCATGGAAAGGCCTCCTTTTTTTGTGGCGCACGGTGGCGTGGGGCTGTTGGCTTATCTGCCGGGGATTGTATGAAGCTTGTGGCTTCTATCGTTGAGGGTCCGCCGGCGGGACATCTCCCATTTGTTTTACTTGCGCTGGCCCAGGATCACATCATCCACCAGGATGTCCCCCGCATAGGCGGTGGAGGATCCGGCGATGCCCACGGTCATGCTTTGGGCCGTGAGGTCCAGGTCGGGCCGGAAGGCGATCTCATATAGCAGCGTTGTGGTGCCGTCGCCGTTGTCCGTGGCGGCGGCGGGGCCATCGTTGTTCAGCGCTTTGTAGCTGCCGTCCGCCATGATGGCGGTGGGCTGCACCTTGACCGCGCCGCCGCCCCCGGTCAACGCCGCCGTATCCACGGTAAGCTTCAGGGAGAACAGATTGTACCCGTTCAGGCTCAGGCCGTCAAGCGGTACGTTCAGCTTGATTTCCGACCAGTCCTTGGCAGCGTCAAAGGCGAGGCCGGAAATGAGGAGCCCGTGGCGGGCCGCGTCATAGGAGAGATTATCCGCGCCGAACCCGGCGGCGTATTCCCAGAAACCTTCCACCGTCCAGGGGGTAAGGCCTGCCGCCTCATCCTCAAAGTCCCAAAGCTTTGCTTCCACCGGGGGCAGCTCCGCCGCCGCCTCGGGGATGGCCGCCAGGGTGATGTTCTCAAAATAGATGTCCCCGGCAAAGTCCGTGGCTGCGCCGGCAGCCGTCAAAATGAGCTGGCTGTGGATGGCAGCGCCGGCAAAGCGCTGGACCACATGGGCGGAGGCCCCCTCGGGCTTCATGGCGATTTCCGCCAACTCACTGTCTGCCACCTGATACCAGGAGGGCGTATTCAGGCATGTCTGCAGCTTCACGCTTCCCGTGGTGCCCGTGCCCTCTTTTGGCGCGAAGTACACATCGAAGCTGATGCTGTCCATCTTGTGGAAGGCGGTGGACCCTACCGTCTTGAGCACGGCCGCGTCGCACCACCAGCTTTCCTTGTCAAAGGCGGCGGTCAGGCACAGCGCCTGGTTCCCGGTAGCCGGGTTCACGGCGATTTTAACGGCTGTTTCCTTGGCGGCCTTGCCGTAGGACACCGTCACATCCTCCCAGTTCTCCGGGGAAACCGCGCCGGCCTGCATCGCCAGGCCGTACCCCGGCAGCATCAGCAAAGCCAGCAGGAGACAAAGCAGCCCTTTGAACCTTTTCATGTGATTCCTCCTTGTCTATTGGTATATATGTTCCTTGAAACGGGAGACACGATCAGCCCTTCACGCCGCCCAGGGTAAGCCCGTGGATGAAAAACCGCTGCAGGAAGGGGTACACCAGCAAAATGGGCACGGTGGCCACCATGGTCATGGCGGCCCGGGCAGCCTGCGGCGTCACCGTCTTGGTGCCCGCGCCCATGGCCCCGGCCATGTAGGCCGCCGTCTCGCTCTTGGCCTGCTGCGTGGACTGCAGCACCTTTTGCAGCTCAAACTGCAGCGTGGACAGGGACTGAATGGAGCGGTTGTACAGGTTCACGTCGAACCAGCTATTCCACTGGCCCACGGCCACAAACAGCACGATGGTGGCGATCACCGGCAGCGACAGGGGGAATACGATGCCAAATAGGATGCGGTATTCGCTGGCCCCGTCGATGCGGGCCGATTCGATCAGGGAGTCGGGGATGGAGGAGGTGATAAAGGAGCGGATGATCATGATGTTCCAGGCGGACACCAGCCCCGGCACGATGTATACCCAGAAGGTGCCTGTAAGCCCCATGGAGCGCATGAGCAGGTAGTAAGGGATCAGGCCGCCGCCAAAGTACATGGTCAGAACCAGGATGCGGCCGATGAGGAGCCTGAGCACATACTCCCTGCGGCTGAGCGCATAGGCCACGCACAGGCAGGACAAAAGGCATGTTACCGCGCCCACCGCCGTTCGCAGGACAGAGATGACCGTCGCCTGGATGATGGTGGCATCCTTGAATATTTTTTCGTAATTGTAGGTGGTGAACACCCGGGGCAGAAGCGTGATGCCCCCGGCCACGGAATCCTGGGCATCGTTGAAGGAAAGGGCAATGGTGTTCAGGAAGGGATATACCGTAACGATCACCAACAGCGTCAGGCAGATGTAGACGATCCCGTCAAAGGCGTATGTTAAGAAGGAGGGCGGGTTGAGCATATCCCGCTCCATCCGTTTGCGGCGGGGCCAGTCCTCCAGGGACTGCCAGACCAGCAGCCCAGCCGCCAGCACGGGCAGGAGGGCCTGGACATAGGATACGGGCAGCGCGCGGACGGTGGCGGTATACCCAAAGTTCAGCACCCCGGAGCATGCCCCAAAGAGCGCGGCCACAAAGGCCGGGCATTTTTTGATAACGGCCAGCAGCATAGTCAAAAACAGGCATACGATGCCCAGAATGAAGGGCACATCGCCACGGCTGACCACCGCCTGGGTGCGCTCCATATAGATTTTCTTGTCCTCGGGCCTGGGGGTGGGCGTTGGGGTGAACATTTCATTCTTCGTATCCACCGTTACGCCAAAGGCGTTTTCCATGCCGGTGAATACCCGGCCCCGCACCACCTGCTCATGCTCCGGCAGGAACAGGGGCGCTTCCACACCCTCCCACAGCGTCATTTGGCCCGCCGGCTTGGGCGTGACGCCGGGGGAATAGATATACCGGTTGCGGATGTAGTAATCGTCCGTATACCCGCCATAGGGAAGGAACAAAAGCGCGAAGGATACCGCGCACAGGAAAACGGCAGCAATACGTCTGGTCACTTTATCGCCCCTTCCCTCTAAAACAGTCTTTCGCCGTCGATGGCGGCGGAGGCCCGGTTGGCGGAAAACACCAGGAGGAAGGCCACCAGGGAATTCATGATCCCGGCCGCCGTGCCCTGGGGAATGCTCTTTTTCAGGTCGCTGCCCTTTACATCGCCCCAGACCAGGTTGTAGATGAAGGTATCCAGCGTCTGGGAAAAATCGTAGGTCACCGTGCGCTGCAAAAGCAGGAACTGCTCAAAGCCCGCCGACAAAAGCGAGCCCAGCGACAGGATCATCAATATTTTGATGGTGGGCATGATGGAGGGGATGGAAATATGCACGATGCGTTTGAGCCGGCCCGCCCCCTCGATGGCAGCCGCCTCATACAAGCCGTGGTCCACGCCTGTCAGCGCGGCCAGATAGATGATGGCCCCCCAGCCCACCTCCTTCCACAGCTCCGCCAGCGCCACGATCACATAAAAGGTGGCATTGTTCTCCAGCAGCACGGATTTGTTGCTGCCGCCGCGAAGGCCCATCAGAAGCTTTCCCAAAATCCCTTCCGACGGGGAAAGAATGTTGATCACCAGCGTAGCCGCCACCACCCAGGATACAAAGAGGGGCAGGTAGCTGATGGTCTGCACGCCCCGCTTGAACCCCCCGACGCGGACCTCGTTGAGGATCAGCGCCAGCAGAATGGTGGAAAAATAGCCGGTGACCAGCTTCATGGAGGAAATGGCCAGCGTATTTCTGACGGCATTCCAAAATGCCGGACGGGATACCACGTTTTCAAAGTTGTTCATGCCCTGGAAGGCGTTCAGATTCAACCCGAAGGTGGTGGGATTGGCCTGGAAAAAGGCGTAGGTCCAGCCCCACAGCGGGTAATAGTTGTTTACCAGCACGAACAGCACAAAGGGCACCGAAAGCACCAGCAACTGACGCTGCCTTTTGAGCACCTTGAAGAGGCTGCTCTTTTGCAAAAGAAGCTGTATCTCGGTCACACGCTTCTTCCGGGTGGCGAGCGCGTCCGCAAGGCACACCAAGGCCGCGGAAAGCGACAGCGCCATGGCGGCGTACAGGCCGAAGCGGATGCCGTTGTACAAAAAGCCGTACCTGGTGATATCCACCGTATAGCCGTACTGCTGGAGGGTGAAAAAAAGCAGGAACAAAGCGGAGACAAGGCCCAGAAAAAAGGAGAGCATGGCGCGGAGCCCCGGAATCAGCAGCAGAATCCCGCAAAGCGCCAGGCTGCCCAGGCTGAAGCAAAGGTAGAAGTTGCAGCGGGCATACTCCCCCGCCTCCATATAATCCTCCAGCACCTTGACAAAGCTCTTGCGGGAGGCGGCATACATGCCGCTGTAATCACTATGAAGCGCAATGGAAAATCCGCTTTGGCCGTCCACGCGCAGGCCGTCGGGATGCTGCCGCATGCCCACCGGCGAAAGATACGTCAAACCCGCCTTTTCCAAAGCCGGCGCCACCTTCGTCATGTCCGCAAAAGGCAGCGCAAAGGCGGCGGCGGATAACAGTACCAGAAGAAGCGCGATGATCCTACGAATGCCTAACATGATTCACCTCCGAAAGAAAATCAGGGGTGAGCTGTCTATGAAAAAGGTTCGCGATAATAACATATCCTATTGTTATTTGGCAGAAAGGATTTCGCATCCGCGGATGCGGCCGAAGGGCTTGCCGGCCGCCCCGCCCGGCTTTACAGCCGGGCGGGAGCATGCAGGTACGCCTGCCTTATTTGCTGTAATCCACGCCCGTGCTGATCAGTACCCTGGCGCGGCATTGCTGGGTGTAGTAATCCTCCAGCAGCTCATAGTCGATGGCTTCATAGGCGTCCTTGAATTCGGCGTAAATATGCTCAAACTCTTCTTCCGATTCCGCCATGATCATCTTGAACCAGTAGGTGTTGGGCTTGAGATCATTGAGCTGCTGCTTGACGGCTATCAGCGTCTCGCTGGTGGGCTCGGGTATATCCCAGCCATGGCCGTAGGGGCTCAGGTACACATCGCCCACGAAAGGCGCCTGGGTGAAGGACATTACGCCCAACTCCTCGGCAATGGCCTTGTACTGGGGGCTGACGGCGTCGGCCATGGCGATGTCGGTATAGCTGAAGGTACAGGGTGCGGACCCGTCGGAATACCACTGGGAGGCGGAGGGCAGCCGCGGGAAGGTCTGGAAAAACTTCTGCCAGATGCCCGTCTTGGCCACGTAATCGTCGGCATTGGCATACGTCACGCCGTTTGTGGACAGCGCGCCGCCGGCCTGCCTGGCGGTATACTGCTCGCTGGTGTAGGCGATCTTGCCGTTCTCCACGCTGTAATGGACGCTCTCGATACCGTAGTTCCAGATCTTCATGACCTCCTCGCGGCACAGGTCGTCAATGAACTGAACGGCACGGTCGATATCCTTGCAGGCAGTGGTGATGCACAGGCCTTTCATGGTGCCCGTCACAGAAATGCCGGCATAGGTGTTGGAATATCCTTCATTTACCAGCGGCATGGGAATGGGAAGCTGGTCGTACTTCGCGTTGGTGGTCAGGTTCTGCATCTCGTTCCACTGCACGCGCCACAGCTCGTCAAAATAGCCTACCAGCGTACCGGAGGATTTTTTGGCAATATAGTCGTCATCGCTTTGCGAGAAGCTCTCCGGATCGATGACGCCCTCCCGGTAGTACTTGTTCAGCAGCTTCGCCCATTCATAGCGGGCGGGCAGCATCTCCCGGTCATGGGCCGTATAGCCCGCCTCGGGGTCGAAGTAGTAGCCGCCGGTGTTGTGCATGCCCACCAGCCGGTCACCGGCCTGCATGACCCAGGCGAAATCGGCGAAGGGGTTCAGGGAAAAACCGATGTAGGGGGTGCCGTCCGCCGTCATGGGATGGGCGGCCAGGAAGGCCTTGATGGCCTCAAAATATTCGGTGGCGTCGGTGATGATCTTGTTGCCGCCCAATTTTACGGCTTCCCGGCTCATCCAGAAGGCGGCGTTGGGATAGCCCACGGCGGGAGAAGCCGCAAAGGGGGAGTAGCCGCCGTAGAGCGTGCCGTCATCGTTGTATTGCATGGCCAGCGTGTCACCGTAGATTTTCACCAGGTTGGGCATCTTGCCGGCTTCCACATAGGGCGCAAGGTCCACCAGTACGCCGGCGTCCTTATACACGTTGTAGGCATCATGGGCGTTGATCAGGTCAGGCAGGTTGTTGCTGGCGATTTTCAGCGTGGCCTCGGATTTCTCCTCCGTGCCGACGATGTATTCCACCTGGAGCGTTACATCGCCTATGATTTTTTGAATCTCGGGCCAGATCTCGGTATCGGCCGGCTGCACCAGGTTGGTGTTGGTGTTGGAATCGCCGTTGAATACCGTGAAGGTGACGGGTGTGCGCGCTTCCTCGCCCATGGCGGCGGGAATGGTCGTAAGTGTAAGCAGCAAGGTCAGCGTCAGCACCGTAGCCAGGAACTTCTTCATGGGCCTTCCTCCTTTTATTTTGATGCCGCCGGGAGAAACACTTTTGCGGCCGCTGCCTGCGACAATCCGAAATCGTTTTCGAACTTGCGAAAAGTTTTTACCCGCAGCAACAAATACGTATGGCATGCCGGGGAATAGTTTTTTTATGTGCAAATTAAATCTATTAGCTAAATAATACTATTCCGTTAGCTTCCCGTCAAGAGCAAATTTCTCAATATCTGGAATGAATTCAAAAAAGGCTAAACCTCAACTGGCTGTTTATCGATTTTCCATAGAAAAAATTATGTATATAGTCTATTATTGTTTCATATTTGCAGATTAACAAAATGCTATAATCGCCATTTTCCCTAATTTTATTTAATTTTGTTACTTAAACTTTAAAGAGGCTGACTGGCACCAATCCAAGGTATTCATGCTTTGACAGCAATGGGCTTAGTATGGCAAAAACCCGCTCCTTTACCATCCGCGGATGGTTGGAGCGGGTTTCCTTATGCCCTTCACGCCTGATTGCGGCAGGATGAAATATAAACCGGGCTTGCTTACAGGCCGTGGGCCGGTATCCACCGGCGCATCAGGGTCTTATCCGTTATTCCTGACCGCCACGCACTCCATTTCAATAGCCGCGCCAAGGGGCAGTTTGGAAACCTGAACGCAGGTGCGGGCGGGAAAATCCTTGCCGAAGGCTTCGCCGTACAGGGCGTTCACGGGGGCAAAGTCATTCATATCGGTCAAATAGAGCGTCGTCTTCACCACCTCCGCAAGGGTGAGCCCCATCTCTGAAAGCACGGTGCGGATATTTTCGAACATCTGTGCGGCCTGCGGGATAACGCCGCCTTCCGCAAGCTTGCCTGCCTTTGGGTCAATGCCCAGCATGCCGGACATATACACCGTACCCGAAGATTCCGCCGCGGTGGAATAGGGCCCGACCGCCTTGGGTCCCTTTTCCGTCAAAAAATGTTTGATCCCCATGTTGAATTCCTCCCGTCACCTTTCCTTTGTACCCACGTAGATCCTGGCAGCCCGTTCCCTGTAGGTATCCACATCCACGTCGATTTGCTCCACTTCCACACCGTTTACCTTTTTGACCAGCCAGGAGGCCACCTTGTGCCCATCCCGGGGTCTCATGGTCTGGTATTGTTCATCCACATAGGTCACGTATTTGCGCTGCTTGTCCTTGATGATATCCGGCTCCTTGGGGGCGGGGATCGTTTGGATTTCCTTGGTGACCAGCTCATAGCTTACATCGCCCAGCGAAGGGCCGTAAATGGAAACCTCGCAATAGAAGCGCTTGCGGTTGGACGGGTCTGTTTTCACGGCGGCGGTGATGTAGACCATCCCGTCGGTATTGTTCTTGAACACAAAGTCGATCTTCCGGTTGCTGGACATATACACTGTAGCATCCTTGCCAAAGGATGTATAGCTTACCGGATCGGAATGGGGCGTCCGGTCGATGATCTCAAGACCGGCCTGGATGGCGGCCAGATACACGGTGCTGCTGGCCTGGCACACGCCGCCGCCGATGCCCGTCTCCAGTTCGCCATAGGCATATTCCGGCGCCGGAAAGAAGCCGTTCTTTTCCGTGCGCCAGCCTACAATGTTGTTGAAGCTGAATTTTTCCCCCGGCTTGAGCGCGGTGCCGCTGATTTCCTCAAAAGCACGGCGGATGTTGTTGGTGCGGTTTACCTCGCTGTCGGGAGAAATAGGGGTGGTAGCCCGATAGCGGAGGGTCACGTTTTCCCGGAGCATGGCCTCGGTCACTTCCGGCTGCCTGAAGATGGGCACAATTTGAATATCGCCGCTCTCCATGGCGGATACCTTTTCGTATATCTGCTGCTTTAGCGGTTCGATATCAACGGACAGGCCCAGCACCTCGGGAGTAAAGGTGAAGGGCTGGGTGGCATCGTCATTGAAGGTCATGAAAGCGTCTTGCGGCGCGCGGTACAGTTCATTTTTCAACCGCAGCAGCAGCGCGTCAACGGGCTGCGTGTTGGCGCCGGGCGTGGCCGAATAAGCATGAAAGCCCTGCGCCCTGGCCATATCGATATCCCGCTTCCTGTCAAACACCGTGCCCCTGTGCCCGACGGCCCAGGCCTGATTCAGGGCGGTATCGGTATCATAGGTAATCTCCAGCATGGCGCTGTCGATGGCGGCCAATACCCGGTCTTCCGCCATCAGGCGGATGGACAGGTTATCCGCCCTGTTTTTCGCGCCGGCCCGCACGGCGGCTACCCCGTCGCCGGCCGTCATACCCGCCAGGGGGATGTTGTCCACAAATACATTGGGCACAAACAGGCTGTCATAAGGCCGGACCTCCAGCCACGTTTTCAGGTAAAACGCGCCAAAGGCCAAAGCGCCCAGGGCCAAAATCAAAAACAGCACGCGCCCTGCGCCGGACTTGCGCTTTTTTTGAGGCGCCGTTGCGCCGTTCCCGGAAGGCATGTAGCCGGGCACGGCCGGCTGCGATGCGGGTTTCTTCCGGGGGGCGGGCGGTTTCGCCCCTGGCCGTGTTTTCTCCGCCGGCTTTTGGGCCGTACGGCGCGATGCCGGGGTAGGGGGACGGTATCCTTGCTGATACATAAGGCTTCTCCCTGTTAAGCAGGCTTATCTATGGTGAGGGTCGTCTATATAACGTATGAGACCGGCCAAAAACTTCCAACAATTTTAAAGCGTCTTCCGCCGCGCCCGGCCAGTGGGGCAGCATGGCGCCGATATCCATATGCCGCCCATCCTGCCCGTGAAAATCGCTGCCGCCTGTGACCAGCAGATCAAGATCCCGGGCCAGGCTGTCCCAGGCCTTTACCATGGCGGGCAGATGGGCGGGATGGTAGGCTTCCAGCCCCATCAGTCCCTGGTCCTTCCATTCGGCCAGAAGGGGCCGGACGTCTCCCGGGTCCATTTTCAGAAGCCCGGGGTGGGCAATCACCGGCACGGCGCCTTCTTCCCGAAGCAGGCGGACCACCTGGGAAACCTTGCGCTTGGGCCTGGGCTCAAACCCGGGCCGGCCGGGGGACAAATATTTTTCAAACGCGTCGTAGAGGCTGTCCACCAGGCCCTTTTTCACCAGCGCCCGGCCGATATGCGCGCGCCCCAGGCTGTCTGCCTGAGGCGATGCGATTTCATGAAGGTCAATGGGCATGCCCAGCTTGCACAGCTTTTCAACCATCCGCCGGACGCGCTCTTCCCGTTCCCTGCGCATGTCCTGCAAAAGCGCGTGCAGCCGTTTCATGCCCTCATGTATTCCATATCCCAGAATATGCACCTCATTATCGCCCCCCGCGCTGATTTCCACGCCGGGGAGGATATCCATGTCCGCCTGGGCAGCTTTTTGCCAAACCTTACGAAGGCCATCCAGCGTATCGTGATCGGTGATGGCAAGCAGGTTCACGCCTTTTTCCGCAGCCAGGCAGATCACCTGCTCCGGTGAAAACTGCCCGTCGGAAGCGTCGGTATGCACATGAAGATCAGGCCTTACAGGTTCTGGACCGGGCTGCATGAAGCGCCTCCTTCCGGGTGATGCGGGGCGGGCTATATCTGCCCGCCCTGATCCCCGGTAAGGATGCGGCGCATATCGGGTTTGGGTTCAGGCTTGAGCGCGGCGGGCTTTTCAGCCTTATCCGGCTCCGGGCGCGCGGGCTTGGGTTCGGGATCCGGCAGATCCTGACCGTCCATCACGGCAAGGAATTCCTTGCGGGAAAGCGTTTCGTGCTTTAAGAGCGCGGCAGCCAGGGCATGAAGCTTGTCGATGTTGTCCCGAAGGATCTTGCGGGCCTTCTCATAGCTTTCGTCCAGCAGAAGGCGGACTTCCTTGTCGATCTGATAGGCCACTTCCTCGGAATATTCCCTGGTATGGCCGAATTCCATGCCCACGAACACCTCCTGGTCATTGCCCAGGTAGATGGTGCCCAGGGCGTCGCTCATGCCAAACTGGGTGACCATGCGGCGGCACAGCTCTGTGGCGCGCTTCAGGTCCGAAGAGGAGCCGGTAGTGATATCCTCCAGCGCCTCCTGCTCGGCGGCATGGCCGCCCAGCATCATGGCGATGGTGTCTTTCAGTGCGTTGCGGCCCATATTGTCCCGCTCCTCGGTGGGCAGGGACAGGGTGTGGCCGGCGGCCTGGCCGCGGGGCACGATGGTGATCAGGTGCACTTCGTCACAGCCGGGAAGCTCATTGCCCACGATGGCATGACCGGCCTCATGATAGGCCACCTGGCGGCGGTCCTTTTCATTCACCTTGTGGCTGCGCTTTTCAGGGCCCATTTGAACCCTGGCAATGGCGTCGATCAGCATCTGCTGGTCGATTTCCTTCTTGCGGCTGCGGGCGGCCAGGATGGCGGCCTCGTTCATGACGTTTTCCAGATCGGCGCCGGTGGCATAGGGTGTGCGCTTGGCAATGTTCTCCAGGTCCACATCCCGCGAAAGCGGCTTGCCCCTGGAATGTACCTTCAGAATATCGACGCGCCCGTTCATATCGGGATAGTTCACCGTTACCTGCCGGTCGAAGCGGCCGGGGCGCAAAAGCGCGGGGTCCAGGATATCCCGGCGGTTGGTGGCGGCCATGACGATGACCCCCTCGTTGGTGGTGAAGCCGTCCATTTCCACCAGCAATTGGTTCAGGGTCTGTTCCCGCTCGTCGTGCCCGCCGCCCAGGCCTGCGCCGCGGTGGCGGCCCACAGCGTCGATTTCATCGATAAATACGATGGCGGGGGCGGCGCGCTTGGCCTGGTCGAACAGGTCGCGCACGCGGCTGGCGCCGACGCCCACGAACATTTCCACAAAGTCGGAACCGGAGATGGTGAAGAAGGGTACGTTCGCCTCACCCGCCACAGCCTTGGCAAGCAGCGTTTTGCCTGTGCCCGGAGGGCCCACCAGCAGCACGCCCTTGGGAATGCGGGCCCCCATATCCGTATAGCTTTGGGGGTTGCGCAAAAAGTCCACCATTTCCCGCAGCTCTTCTTTTTCTTCATCCGCCCCGGCCACATCGGCAAAGGTGATGCGGTTCTTGCTGGCGTCCACCACGCGGGCGCGGCTCTTGCCAAAGATCATGACCTTGATGATGCCCCCGCCCTGCTGGCGCATGATAATGACCCAGAACAGGACGGATACGCCGATAATCAAAAGGAAAGGAAGAAAATCAAGATACCAGGGGGTTACAAGGGGAGCGCGGTATTCCACTTTGAAGGACAGGTCGCCTTCAGATACCTGCTCAATGGGCACGTTCCTTTTTTGGGCCTCCAACTGGCGGGCAGTTTCGATAAAATCGCCGCCGATGGTGGTCTCAAAGTCATAATTCCTGTCGGGGAAATCGCTTTGCGCCACTCTCGTGTCGTGCAGCATGCCTACCAGGCTGTTGTTGCGGATGGCCACCCTGGCCACCTGGTTATTTTTGATATATTCCAGCAACTGCGGATATTCAATCCTTTTGTTTTCTGTAAATCCAAAACCGCCGTTCAGCAGAACAGCGATGAGTATGAAAGCGCTGATGAGCACCACATAGCCCATAAAGCCTCTGGATGTCCGCTTCAAAACAGGGTCCTCCTTCTGTCAAATTGAATCATTATTATAGCACAGTCAATGAAGGAAAGCAAATTCGCGCCTGCTTATTTGCTGTAAATTCTCGGGTGCAAAATGCCGATATCCGGCAGGTTTCTGTACTTCTCATCATAGTCCAGGCCGTAGCCCACCACGAAGGCGTCGGGGATGGTAAAGCAGCTATAATCGGGGGAAAGCTCCACGCCGCGGCGGGCGGGCTTGTCCAGCAGCGTGACGATCCTGATGGAGGCGGGATCGCGCTCCAGCAGCGCCCGCTTCAGGTAGGAAAGGGTGAGTCCCGTGTCTACGATATCCTCCACGATCAGTACATCCTGGTTCAGGATGTCCCTGTCCAGATCCTTTAAAATACGCACCACCCCGGAGGTCTTGGTGGAGCTGCCGTAGCTGGAAATGGCCATAAATTCCGTTTTTAAAGGCAGGTCGATCTCCCGGATCAGGTCGGAGTAGAACAGCACCGCGCCTTTTAAAATGCCGATCATCACAGGCTCTTTCCCGGCATAATCCCGGGTGATGGTCTCCCCCAGCTTTTTGACGGCATCCTGGATCTGATCCCGCGTGATCAGAATGGATTCCAGATCACCGTACATCTGCGCGTCGCTGTGCATAACATAATCTCCTTATGAAATGGCTTGGTCTTCCTTTGAAATATCCCAGGGAAGCGGCCCTGTCAGCGTAAGCATCGTGCCGGCTTCCGTACCGGGCCGGATGGCCGCCGCATCCGACGGGCCCACGCCCGGAATCCATAATACCTCCGGGCCCCTTGCCAGTATGGGCAGCATGTCCCGGAAGGGCCTGTCCACTTGCCGGTCGATCAGCACTTCCTTCAGCGGCTTTGAGCCTGCCCCGTTCAGCAGCCGGAAGGTATCCCCCGGGCGCCTTGTGCGCAGCACCGCGTTTGCAAGCATCCGGCTGTCCAACGCCTGGCGCCGGATGCCGTCCCCCAGCTCCATCCCCGGCCTCCAGGGCACGGCGGTTATGAAAAGGCCTTCCAGCCGTGTCTGGCCCGCAAGGCTGAGGGGTGTTTCCCATAACCGGGCCTGCTTTGCGGGCGGGATCAGAAAAAACCGTTTCGCGCTGCGTTCCCCGCGCACGCCTGCCGGCAGGTTGACAGCCTTTGCGCCCCTGCCGGAGATGCAATGGAGCAGCTCCTCCGTCTTGTCAAAGCTTAAGGCGGTCATGCCGCCGTCCCGGGGAAGCGCCATGACGGATACAGCTTGCTCGAAGAAGGCCCTGGCCATCCTCCGCTGATAAGCGCAATGGTGTTTTACAAGCGCTTCCCTGTCCAAAAAACATAGGCCGGTCTCCATGCGGGCGTTTGCCCGAAGCCACTGAAAAGCCTCCTCCTGCCACCAGTCTTCCTCCGCTGCCATCAAAAGCGTCGCGCGGCCCATGGCCTTTGCGCATCCGGGAGCCATCTCTTCCAAAGCGGGCATCACCGAAAGGCGAAGCCTGTTGCGCAGGCTGCTGGGTTCTCCATTGGTCCCATCCTCCCGCCAGGAAAGGCCCTCCCCTTGAAGCGCCTGCTTCAAGGTTTCGTGACGTAGGGAAAGGAAGGGCCGCACCAGCAGCCCCCCTGAAAAGGGGGCCGAAGCCGCCATGCCCGAAAGCCCCCCGGGGCCGCTGCCGCGCATCAGATGCATCAGCACCGTTTCCGCCTGGTCATCCCCGTGGTGGGCCAGAAGCAGAGCGCCGCCGCCGCATTGCGCCATGGCCTTTTGAAAGCAGTCATAGCGCAGGGTTCGGGCCGCTTCCTCCGCGCCGCAATGAAGCAAGCGCATCGCCGCCGGAGCATCCACGGAATACAGAAGGAGCGGAACATGCAGCCCCCGGCACAAATCCTTCACAAAGGCCGCGTCCTTTTGCGATTCTTCCCCCCGCAGGCCATGCTCCACATGTACCGCCGTCAATGAAAAATCATGCGATTCCCCCAAAAGCGCCAGCCCGTGCAGCAGAGCCACGGAGTCGGCACCCCCCGACACGCCCGCCAGAAGGCTCCTGCCGCTTTCCAAAAGGCCGAGCGGCTGGAGGATGCTGTGAAGGAGCGGCAAAAGCTGGTCTCGCATGATGGTTTTCATGCGCCTATTGTACCTATTCCAAAGCCTTTAAGCAAGTGTTTGACCGCAATTTTTTCGCCTTCCTTCTTTCTTTGCCGCCTCTTTTCTCCAACCGCCCAAACGCGGCGGCGATCCTGCCCGGCTTTCTTGACCTTTCATCAAAAATATACCCATGCAGCAAAGGTTCGAAACTTCTTGAAAATCATAGAAAACAGAAGATAATTCAAGATTTCAGCGTAAAACGTGCGCTACAAAGCATGTTTTTGCCCATATTTTACTTTGACCTTCTTTGACCTTCATTGTATAATCAGGCCATGGAAAGGGAACCGATAGAAAAAGGGCTCCCCTCCAACCAATAAAAACAATCAAGACAATATTGAAGGAGGTCTATCCATGTACACCATGATTCCTTTCAGGGGCCGCAGAGACTTGGGCCGCAGCCTGACCAACAGCCTGTTCAACGACAACTTCTTCCGCTCCTTTTTCGACATGAGCGACTGGATGGGAAGCGCCGGCTTCCGCGTGGACATCAAGGACAAGGCTGACCACTATCTCCTGGAAGCGGAGCTGCCCGGCGTGAATGAGGATCAAATCGACCTGACGGTGGATAATGACGTACTGACCATTACCGCCAATGCCCGCACCGAGCACAAGGAGGAAAAGGACAGCTACCTGTACTGCGAGCGCCGGGCGGGCCGCATGGAGCGCAGCTTCAGCCTGGAGGGCATCCAGCAGGATAACATCAGCGCCGACTACAAAAACGGCGTGCTCACCGTAAAGCTGCCCAAGAACACCCCCGAACCCGTAAGGTCCCAGCGGAAGATCGCCATCAGCGGCAACGGCCAGGACAGGATCGCGGGGAACAACTAAGGATATCCCAAAGAGGCGTTCTGCTTTACCTATAGATAGGCGAAGGGCGGGAATCCCCCGCAGCCCAGACAAGGAACGGGCCCTTCCCCGTTCCTTTGCGACCGCCCCCGGCTCAAGCGCCGGGGGCGGTTTTTTTGTATGCGGCGGATATGCGCCTGCAAACTTATCAAGGACCATTATTTTCTTCAGGACAGCAGCCGGCGGAGCTTGCTTCAAGCGATCCGGTTTCACTTCACCAAAAAAACTGCAAACGCTTGCAGGTATCCCGCGAACATGATATCATTTCCCCGCACGCTATCATATGGAGAGGAAGTCTCTTATGCCCAGGACAGCCCGGCAAACAGCGCAGGAATACGTTCTTTTGACCATCGGCACGTTATTCATCGCGGTAGGGGTGTATTTCTTCAAATTCCCCAACCATTTTTCCACCGGCGGCGTCAGCGGCATTTCCATCATTCTGGGCTACTATGTGCCGGGGCTGACGGCGGGCGGGTTTGTATTCCTGATCAACGCCGCGCTCCTGATTTTGGGCTTTGCGGCTTTCGGCAGGTCCTTCGGCGTGCGCACCGCGTACTCCAGCACGCTGTTATCCAGCGTGATCTGGGTTATGGAGCGGCTGCTGCCCCTGCCGTCGCCGCTTACCACGCAGCCTTTGCTGGAGCTGATTTTCGCCGTGGCGCTGCCGGCTGTGGGCTCGGCCATCCTTTTCAACATCGGTGCCAGCAGCGGCGGCACCGACATCATTGCCATGCTGCTGAAAAAATATTCCTCCCTGAACATCGGCAACGCGCTGTTCGCGGTGGATTTTATCATCACTGTGGCGGCGCTGTTTGCCTTCGGTGTGGAAACCGGGCTGTTCTCCATCCTGGGCCTGCTGATCAAGGCGCTGCTGGTGGATATGGTGCTGGAAAACATCAAGACCAACAAGTGCTTTCATATCATTACCGCCACGCCGGAGCCCATATTGCGCTATGTTGTGGACAACCTTCACCGCGGGGCTACCATCCTGAACGGGGAAGGCGCCTATACCCACGAAAACCGCACGGTGCTCCTGACCGTGGTAAACCGCTCCCAGGCCGTACGCCTTCGCCAGTTTGCCAGGGAGGTGGATCCCCGCTGCTTCATATTGATCACCAATACGGGTGAGATCATCGGCAAGGGATTCCGGGGCGTTTTATAATGGAGGTGTTTTCATGCCCGCGGTGCTGGGCGCAATCGTCGGCCTCATGTATTCCGTCATGAACCTGTTTAACGCGCAGTTAAGCCAGGTGTACGGCAATTCCTTCGCTACGGTGCTCATTCATATAGCGGGCCTTATATGCGTTCTGCCGCTGGCCGTCAGGCACTTGTTCCAAAAGCGGCGCGCCCCCTTCTGGATGCACCTGGGCGGCGTGCTGGGCATATTCACCGTGATCACCAGCAACCTGGGCGTGACGGTGCTTGGCGTCACCGTCACGCTGTCGCTGACGCTGCTCGGGCAAATGGCCTGCAGCATGGTCTTTGATCAGTTTGGCCTGTGGGGCTTTGTGAAAACAAAGTTCAAATGGGAAAAGGCCGTCAGCTTGGCGCTGATCGGCCTTGGAGTGGCGGTGATGATGCTGTGGTGATCGCGGTTTTGGGCGTGTTGTTCAGCGGCGTCACCATTGTTCTGGCCCGCATGCTGGGTTCCAGGCTGGCGCAAAGCTGCGGCGCGCCCTACAGTTCGCTGATGAACTATATCACGGGGCTGATCGGCTCCCTGATCGCTTTTTGGGTGACAGGCGCCGTGGTGACCTCCGCCTTCCCTGCCCCGGGCGGCTCTGTCACCATGTACCTGGGCGGCGCCCTGGGGCTTGTGAGCGTATACATGCTCAACAGGATCACCCATCGCCTGCCCGCCACGCAGCTTACGCTGCTGATCTTTATAGGCCAGTTATTTTCCGGCCTGCTGCTGGACTACTTTGCCACCCACAAGTTTTCGCCTGGGATGCTGGCGGGCGGCCTGCTGGTGCTGGCCGGGCTGGCGCTGAATATCCGGGGGGACAGAAAGGGCCGGTAGCAGGCCCGGGTTACAGAATCCCCCGCAAGTTAAGCCGGCTCATATCCACCTGCATAACGCCGATATCATGGACCACGCCCCCAGGCGTGTTGTTGAAGCCTCCGTGCCCATCGCCGCCGCAGGTGATTTTCAGGTCATTTCCGCGGCAGTACGCAACACAGAAAAGCAGGTATGGATATGCAGGTCGGCAAGCATCGCGCTTTCCCCCTTTTTATGCCCCCAGAATATTTTGACAGTATAGCGCCCCCTGATGATTTGTCAACCGCGCCGCTCAGCGGC
>JAEWWY010000172.1 GCA_023458835.1 Bacillota bacterium | reverse complement strand
TATCATTTGATACCGTTTCCAAACCCGGCGGCGCCGCTGCCGCGCTGCCCCGCTTCGTTTCCTTCATAATTGTACAAAAAGCGTTCAATGCCATCGGCGCTGTCCTGTTTTCCGCCGGTATGACGAGGCCCGCAATGGGCCTCTTTATTTTTGCTCCTTGAGGCGCGGAAGGGAGGATGTCCGGATATGGAAGAGCGGGCCGGCGGTTTCGCGGCAATGCGCCTTCCAGATTCTTCATTTGGGGCAAAACTTGCGTGCGGGGGCCAAATGTTGTAAAATAAGAATCTATAAAGGAGGTGCGGTCATGAAACGCATATACCGTGGCATGATGATTTTGCTGGCTGTGCTGCTGGCTGTGAGCGTACACGCGCTGGCCGGGCAGGCGGCTTCGAATGAAGCGCGCATAACGCCCGTCGCGGCGCAAAATAATTATGGAAGCGTAACGTATCCCGTTTTGGAAGGGTATCCGGACGCGGCGGTACAGGATGCCGTGAACAAGGCCATTTATGATACGGCGCAGATCGAAAGCCGCCTTGCCACCTTAAACGGCCTGAAGGAAGGCGGCTGGGGCCTGGAGGTCACATATGCGGATACGCTTGTAAACGGCATTCTGTCTGCAGCCGTTTCCGCCTATGGAGAAATGCCCAACGGCCGCATGGGGCAGGTCTACACCACCGTAAACTACAACCTGGCAACCGGCAAGCCCATCACGGCGGCCGACCTGTTTGCCGATGTGGAAGGCGCTTTTGCCCTGATGGAGCAGAAGCTGGAGGACGAGGTGCGGCCCCAGCTTTCCGGCTATCTGGAGAACGATGCGCTGACGCCCATCCCAAGGGGGAACTTCTTTTTGACAGAGGACGGCGTCACCTTCTACTATCCCCAGGAACAGTACGCCATGCTCTCGGGCTACAGCGGCGGCTGCAGCTTCAGCTATTATGAGCTGAAGGATTACCTGAACGTATCGGAGGGCAGCGTCATTGACATCCTTGGCGCGAACGATTACCTGAGCATTGCCGCCGATACCTCCGCCCGCGTTGCGCAAGCGGCGGCCTCGGGGAAGCTGCCGGGCATCGGGGCGCAAATCGGCGACAGCCTGATGGAGCGGCTCGACGAGTACCGCCTGCTGGTGGAGCCGGACTATTATCCCGGCGGCCGGTTCTTTGAGGTGGAAGCGCCGGAGTTTCGCGGCGTGTGGCTTTTGACCGACGCGCTGACCGAAGCCTATGACCACAGCCAGGTGCTGGGCATAAGGGCCGACAGGATCAACCTGTACGGCATCCAAACGGGCATTACCACCATAGAACAGTGGCGCGCCGCCCTTGACCAGCCGGAAAGCAGCGCCGCAATCGATGAAAGCACGGCGGAGGATTACCGCCTGTCCGCCGGAACCAGCGACTATTATACGTTCGGTGAAAACAAGCTGCGCCTGCACGCCAACGAGGAAGGCGTATTGGAAAGCGTACAATTGCTCAGATAATACTGAAAGATCCCGGAGGGAAAAATGCAAAGGCAAAAGGGAAGCGCACCCAGAAAGAAGGCCCAGGTCTATTCGCCGGAGGCCCTGCTTTTGCGTACCATTCTGGGCATTGTGCTGCTGGCCGTGGGCGTCCTGGCCTTCGTATCCCTGATCACGGAAATGGAGGGCGAGGTCTTCAAGCTTGTCCGCCCGGTAGTCCAGGGGCTGGCGGGGGGCTTGTGCCTGCTGCTGCCCCTGTTCGTGGCATGGGCCGGGGTGCTGGTGGCTTTTTCCGCGCGGAAAAAAATGAAGGCGCGGGCGATATTGCTTTCCTTCACGGTCTATTTGTGCCTGCTGGCGCTGATCGTGCTGGTTTCCCACCATGCCGACAGCCAGGGGCCGTATGTCGATTATTCGCTGATGGAGTATATCAGCGTGGTCAATCACCGCCAGTTGGATGCAAGCCCCGACAGCTACCTGCCCTATTTGAGCCGGGCTTATGCCCTGTGCAGCCCAAGGGGCGAAAGCGGGGGACTCCTGGGCATGATTTTGGCCTGGCCGCTGTACATGGGCCTGGGGATCCCGGGCGGCGTGGCGGTGTTGGGCATTGCTATCCTGGGTTTGCTGATCCTCCTGTCCAGGCTGGATGTGAAGACCATTGCCTTCAATATGCGTGAGCGTTCCCAGCAGCGCAGGGAGGTAAGGGGGCAGGAGGCCGTGCGCCGCCAGGCGGAGGAAGAGGCCTGGCGCCAGCAGGAGGCCCAGCGGCAGGCTGCGAGAGCGCAGAATCCGCCCGTGCCCGCCTACCAGCGCCGGCAGCGGGATATGCAGGTGCAGCCCGCCCCCGGGCCCGCGTGGCACGGCCACGGCCTGTACGATGAGACCATTATGCCATCCGATTTGAGCGCGCCCATGGATGTGGCCGCGGCCATGAAAAAGGCCAGGGGGCGCAGGGCAGCCGAGCAGCCGGCCTACACGCCGCCAAACAGGGAGGATGATTTGCCCTGGGAGGAGGACCCGGATACCGCCCAGCAACTGGACAGCCGCCGGAGCATTTTGAAGCCCATCCGCTTCCCCGCGCAGAAGGCCGCTCCCGCGGCCCAGCCCGCATTTCCGGAGGTGAAGCCGCCTAACGCGCCGCCGGAGCAGCGCATGAGCGGCAGCCGGCTGGACGAGCCCGATTTGAAGCTGCCGCCTCAAAAATCGAAAAAGACCCAGCAGATACAGATGCAGCTTCCGCCCCCCTATGCCTATCCCACGCTGGACATGCTGAAAATGCCCAGGCGCTCCCAAATGGATACGCGCCAGGAGGATGAGCAGCGGGCCGCCATCCTGGAAGAAACGCTGCAAAGCTTCGGCATCAGCGCCCAGGTCAAGCAGGTCACCCACGGCCCCACGGTCACAAGGTTCGAGCTGGAGCTGGCCTCCGGCATCAATGTCAAGCGCATCACCGGCCTTACCGACACCATCGCCATGAATCTGGCGGCCGGCGGCGTGCGCATTGAGGCGCCCATCCCCAACAAGGCGCTGGTGGGGGTGGAGGTACCCAACCGGGAGATCATCAGCGTTTCCCTTCGGGAAGTGCTGGAAAGCGATGATATGAACAGGGCCGATTCGCCCCTTTCCGTGGCGCTGGGCAAGGATATCGCAGGCACGCCCATCATCTGCGACCTGGCCAAGATGCCCCATCTGCTCATCGCCGGCGCCACCGGCAGCGGCAAATCGGTATGCATCAACAGCATCATCTGCAGCCTTTTGTTCCGCACCTCGCCCAAGCAGGTCCGCATGCTTCTGATCGACCCCAAGGTGGTGGAGCTGCAGTGCTACAACGGCATCCCCCACCTGTTGACGCCTGTGGTCAGCGATCCCCACAAGGCCTCCGGGGCGCTCACCTGGGCGGTGCAGGAAATGATGGAGCGCTATCAAAAGTTCAAGGAGCGCAACGTCAGGGGCATCAGCGGCTACAACGCCGCCCTCATGGAGGGCGAGGAGGCCATGCCCCGCATCGTCGTGATCATCGACGAACTGGCCGACCTGATGATGGCCAGCAAGCGGGAGGTGGAAGAATCCATCTGCCGCATCGCCCAGCTCGCCCGGGCAGCCGGCATCCATCTGGTGGTGGCAACCCAGCGCCCTTCGGTGGACGTGATCACCGGCCTGATCAAGAACAACCTGCCCTCCCGCATCGCCTTTGCCGTGGCTTCCAGCATTGACGCCCGCACCATCATGGAGCGGGCCGGGGCTGAAAAGCGCCTGGGCAAGGGGGACATGCTCTACGCCCCCGCCGGGGCGCTGGCCCCGCTGCGGGTACAGGGCTCCTTCGTGTCCGACGATGAGGTGAACAAGGTCACCGATTTCATCCGCTCCCATTCCACCCCGGATTACGACCCCAATGTGCAGGAGCTGCTGGATCAGACCTCCTCCCCCTCCAGCCTGGCTCCCGACGCGGCGGACGCCACCGGCGACGATGGCGACACCCTGGACGAGCTTCTGTCCCAGGCCATTGAAATGGCCATCCAGGAGGGCCAGACCTCCATCTCCATGCTCCAAAGGAAGATGCGCATCGGCTATGCCCGGGCGGGCCGCCTGATCGACGAAATGACCAAGCGCGGCATCATCAGCCAGGCCGCCGGGGCCAAGCCCCGCAAGGTGCTCATATCCCAGGAGGAATTCGACAGGATGGATTTTAGTCAATAAGGTTTTGCGGGAAGGGCTTCTTTTGAAAAGGAAGCCCTTCCCGCACCCATTCCAGGCTTTCTTTATGAAAGAGGGATGCCGGTTGAAATCACTGCTGAAAAACGGTTTGATCGTGGATGGGACGGGCGCGAAGGCGTATCCCGCCGATCTTTTGATCGAGGGCGGGCGTATTGCGGCCATCGGCAGCATCGATGCGTCTTGTGCTGACGAAGCGATCGATATGTCCGGCAAGTGCATAGCGCCAGGCTTTATCGACGCCCATTCCCACAACGACTGGTTTGCCCCGCGGCATGACGGCGGCCGCTTTTTCGCGCCGTTTATGGAGCAGGGCATCACCACCCAGGTTACGGGCAACTGCGGCTTTTCCCCTTTCGGCTTTGAAGAGGACAGCCCGCATAAGGCGCTGCTTGGCAGCGGGCTTTTCGCTATGGAGGAAAAGGAGAAAGCCGCTTTTTCGCGCCTTTCCGGCTTTGCTGAGCATTGCAAAAGCCTGCCTGTGAACATCGTGCCCTTGTACGGGCATATGAGCGGCAGGATCTCTATCAGCGGATATGAAAACAGGGCGTTGACAGAGCCGGAGCTTAGGCGCCTGGACGGCATGATGGAGCAGGCGCTTTTGGATGGCGCCGCCGGCGTCTCCCACGGCCTCATGTATGAACCGGACCGCTATGCGCCCAACGAGGAGTTGAAGCGGGCCGCGCAAATCGTTGCCCGCCATGGAAAGATACTCGGCGTGCACGCCAGGGCGTGCTCCGCCGCCTCCACCTCCTATCAGCCGCCGGTGGGGGGCCGGGCGCACAACCTGCGGGCGCTGGATGAAATGATACGCCTTGCCCGGGAAACAGGCGTGAAGGTGCAATTTTCCCATTTGATCTTTGTGGGCTCCAGAACGTGGCGCACCGTGGACGAGGCGTTGGAGATGATCCATAAGGTCAACAGTGAAGGCCTGGAATTTATGTACGACTCCTATGCCATGACCTGCGGCGCATCGGTGATCACGGTCATCCTGCCACCGTGGTATTTAAGCCTTTCCCCCGAAAAGCGGCGCAGCCCCGTGGCGCGTATGCGCATCGCGCTGGAGATCGGCGTGACCAAGCGGATATTGGGCTTCGATTTTGATGACATTGTGATGGCCTGGGTGGCGGACGGCCAAGAAGCCCTGTGCGGCATGCGCGTGCGTCAAATTGCCCGGAAATGGCGCATGAGCGACCTGGATGCTTATTTGAAGCTGGTGGAATTGAGCGGGGGCAAGGGCCGCGTGCTGATGTACAAGTATTTGACCGGCGGTATTTTGGCGCGGCTGATGGATGATCCCAACTGCCTGTGCATGACTGACGCCTGGCTGGAGGAAAAGGGGACCCAAAACCCCGCGTGCTTTAACTGCTTTCCTGAGTTTTTGCGCCTTTCCAGAGAGCGCGATATGCTGGAAAAAACCGTGCGGCAAATGACCGGCGCCACGGCCGACCGTTTCCATATCCCGGAGCGCGGCTATCTAAAGGAAGGCTATTTCGCAGATATGACCGTATTTGATCCGGAGGAGATCCGGCCATCCGGGATGCCGGAGGGCCGCCCCCATGGAATCAAACAGGTATATATCGCCGGGCAGCCGGTGCTCAGGGATGGGAAGCTGGACAAAGACGGGCTTGGGCGGATGCTGCTGCAAAAGGAGTAAGGACAGGCTTCTATCGGATGGGCTTGCCCTTCCCTGGTCTATCGATAGCCGGCGCTATGCGGGCGAACGCAGTTCGCCCCTGCGCCGTAAAGAGTGGTTGGGGTATTCTGATGGTGCATATACGCCCGGTAGAACATCAGGGGCGAACTGCGTTCGCCCGCTATCCTTCGGCCTGCCGATGACCGGTGCATGGCGGGCGAACACAGTTCGCCCCTACGCCGTAAAGCGTTGGATGGGTGCTCTTCCGGCACGTATACGCCCCGGCAGAGAAATCAATAAACTCCAATCAAATGTAGGGGCGAACTGCGTTCGCCCGCCTGCCCCGCTTTTTGCAGGGCCGCTCCTTTGCGGCTAAGCGCCGGTTATTCTGATTTTTCCGTTCCCCGGCCTTGACATCCCTCCCCCCGCCATTGTATAATTCCCCCATATCCGGCGATGATGGGAAGAGTAATCCGTTTCCGGCATCAAGAGAGAGGGGCCGCTGGCTGAAAGCCCCTTTGCCAGGGTACGGGGGAAAGACACCCCGGAGCTTCCTGAGAGATCAGGCGCGTTTCCCGCGTTACCGGGATCTGAGTGGAAAAGGTATATGCCTTTTCAAGCGGGGTGGCACCACGAAGATGTGAAATTCGTCCCATGCAAAGGCATGGGGCTTTTTTATATCTTCTCCGCCCGGAAAGGGGGCCCGGATTTTTCTATGGAAGTCAAAACTGAAATCAGATATGCCTCCATGGAGGGGATCCATGGCATGGGCCGGGTGTATGCAAACACCCGGAAGGCGGCCTGTCATGGAAATCCGTTACCGTTTGAAGACAGAAGGAGGAAATCAATATGCTGACACAGGCGCCAAGGGGCACCAAGGATGTGCTGCCCAAGGAAAGCGGGCGCTGGCAGGCGCTGGAGAAAATCATGCGGGATGCCGCCGC
>JAEWWY010000171.1 GCA_023458835.1 Bacillota bacterium | reverse complement strand
AGAACCATGTGACCCTGGCCACGGCGCTTTCCATGTTCCAGCAGAACCTGCAAAACCTTTCCACCATCGGCGGAAATTACACGGATACCGCCCTGATCGCCACCCGCATGCAGGCGGCATGCCTTGTGTGCATTGCGCCGCTGCTGGTTCTCTACGCCTTTACCCAGAAATATTTCGTGGAGTCGGTGGAGCGGACGGGTCTGACGGGGATGTAGGCGGTAAAGCCGTTCCGGTCCCGCCGTAAAAATTTTTGAGGGGCCGTCCCTTGAAAATAAAACGAAGCCAAAAAAAGAGAAGGAGTGTTAACACATGAAAAGATTGCTGTCGCTTGCCATCGTGCTGGTCATGCTCTTATCCTTTGCCCCGCTGGCGTTTGCGGAAGAAACCCTGGCAAACCCCAACCTCAGGATCGTATTCTGGATGAGCAGCAACGGGTACCTGAACATGAAGGCGAAGAATGACGCCGTGTTCGAAGCCTCCATGGAAGCCAAGGCCGCCTTTGAGGAAAAGTACGGCGGCACGGTGGAGATCATCGGCGTCACCTGGGACCAGCAGTTGCAAAAGTGCATCGACATGCAGCAGGCGGGGGATGCGCCGGATCTTGTGCTGATGTATGAAAGCATCTTCCACGGCGCGGTGCAGCAGGGCATCATCCAAAATATCGACGCCTACGTGACACCGGAGGACTACGCCTGTTATCCCATCGACCAGGAGAACTACATGTGGGGCGGCAGCCACTACGCCGTGCCTATCAAGCCGTATTTGAAGCACATCACCTTCAACCGCACCCTCTTTGAATACGAGGGGCTGGAGGCGCCGGATGAGCTGTACGCAAAGGGCGAATGGACTTTTGACAAGTTCCTGGAGGCCGGCCGCGCCCTGACCCAGGATACGGACGGGGACGGAGAGATCGCCCAGTGGGGCTTCAGCGGCAACGGTGACACCATGAGCCATTTTCTGATCGCCAACCATGGCGCATTGATGAATATCGACCAGGCAGGCAAAAAGGTGACCTCCGGGCTGAAAAATCCCGAAACCCTGGAAGCGATGACCTACCTTGGGCAGATGATGGACAACGCCAACCCCATGTGGCTGCTGGATGAATCGGAGATGTTCGGGTATTTTGACAACAACGCCCTGGCCATGATCGTGGGCAAGGAAATACAGGACGCGAGGGAGCTGCCCTTTGAGGTGGGCGTGGTGCCCTATCCGGCGGGCCCCAGCGGAAGCACGGACGAAGTGTATGTATACAGCCAGTCCTGGGCCGTGCCCACCGGCGCGAAAAACCCCGAGGGGGCCGTTGCCTACATCCGCATGATCAATGAAATGCAAAAGGAAAAGGGCGACGAAAAGGAACGCGCCCGCTACGGCCAGGCGCCCGATGGCAGCGATATGTACGACCTGATCTATGACGGCCATACGCTCATCACCAAGTATGACAAGGGTCTTGCCGGTATTTTTGAAGTGATGGCCAGCATCGAAAATTACTTGGCCGACGGCATCCCTGCTTCCACCGTGGCGGAGCGGGTGGAACCGACAGTGATAGCGGAAATTGAAAAGGCCTTCGGGAAATAATACCGGTTGAAAGCATCAACAGGTCTATGGGCATGCTCCGAAAGTGAGTTCATCCGGGCAGAGCGAACCCATCACTAGATCCCTCAAAGAACAGAAACGCATAAGGACAGCGATTCAACCGCTTGCCTTATGCGTTTTATATTACCATCCATATCGGTTTTTCAGCCTTTATTCTGTGTGCTGGTGTTCATCGGTACATTGGTTTTTGGTATAGCATTCTTTCGTATGCATGGTTTCATTTTTGATGAATTGATTTATTTTCATCCGCTATTGCATTTTACGGAACCTTTTGGCATGCTTGATAATTATAAGAGTGTAAGTCGATTTACAAACCATGGGGAGGTACATATGACACATGACCCAGGATGCATTCGCGCAAATGATTATCGGCATGCAGGATACTTTGTACCGCATCTGTGCCAGCCTTTTGCATCAGCGCTGTGATCAGGAGGACGCGGTGCAATCCGCATTGGAAAAGGCGCTTGACAAGAAGGGCACTTTGCGGGACGAGCGCAATTTGCAGGGCTGGGTCGTAAGAATTTTGATCAATGAGTGCTATGCCCTGCTGAGAAAGCGCAAGCGGGAGCTTCCCGTGGAAAAACTGCCCGAGCCGGCCCTTCCGCAAGGCGCGGATAAAGACCTGTACCGCTTTTTCTGCGGGCTGCCTGAAAAGCTGCGCCTGCCCATGGTGCTTTTCTATGTGGAGGGCTATTCAATGAAGGAAATCGCAAATCTGCTCCATCTGCCCGGCGGCACGGTAAAATCCCGCCTGTTCCGCGGGCGAAACCAAATGAGGCAAGACGACGCATTCAAGGAGGTGCAAGACCTGTGAAACGCATGGCGGATATCCCATTCAAAAAAACGTTCGGCGATGTGCCTGAAAGCTTCCAGGCCCGTGTGCAGTATACCTTGCACCGGCGCAAGGAGGAAAAGTATATGAAAAGAAAAGCCTTAAGAACAGTATGGATCGCGGCTTTCATGACCGTCGTGGTGTGCGGCGCATTGGCCGCAGCGCTGTCACCCACAGCAGGCATTTTCGGCTGGTTCTACGGCGCGGACAAACAGCAAGAGCTCCTAAGCGGCAGCATCGCCCCATCGGGCGAATCCACGCAGGTGGGCGATGTGATCTACACCATTGATGACGTGATCCTGAGCAATGGCGTGATCTACGGCAGCGGCACCATGAAGGCCGCCGCGGGTGCCCCGATCGTGCTGATCCCCGAGGATTACAAGCCAAGCGATCCCGCGGGTTACGATACGCTCTATGGCGGCGCATCAGTACCTGCAGGCGCGCCAACCTATGCGGACAAAGCATCTGCCATAGGGGCTACGATCCGCATGACCCGCTGCCTGCCTGATGGCGTGCTCAACCCTGATGGGAGCCTTGCATCAGCAACCATCGGCTATGCGGACTTCCCCCGGGAAGACGGCACCGTGGCATTCATGTTCGAGTTTAAAAGCGATGACGCAAAGCCCGGCTACACGCTGCAAATGTACTGCGCCAACTGGGAAATCACACCGGCGGGCGAGTACCTGCCGGAAACCCGGCAGGCGCAAACGTGGATCGTCACCGTCACACCCAAACCATAAGCAAACGGTGAAGATTTCTGTGAAACACATCTGTGGCAGGCCGAATGTATCGTTTTCTTCATCCGGCTTGACTGTATTAGGAGGTAGAAACCTATGAAGCGCATTTTCCACTTTCTGCTGATGATATGCATTCTGTTTTCTTCGGCTGCGCTGGCGGAGGACACGCGTCCGCCCCTGCGGTTGGGCGGAGCGATCACAGAAACCGGCTATTGGGAGGAACACGGCATACCGACGGCCCGCCACAACTACGGCTGGGACGATTACATGACGATCGTGCAAGGCGATAATGCTCCCGATCTTTACAGCCTCCACACCGGCGGTGACGATTTTTTGGCACCCAAAAACGCCGGCCTGCTGGCGGACCTGTCGGGCAGCGAGATCGTTCGGGCGTGGACGGACCGCCTGCGCCCTGATATCAAGCGCCTTGTCACCACCGAGGACGGCAAAATTGTAGGGCTTGCAGAATTTGCGCTTCCTTTACCCATGTATTGGCGGCAGGACGCATGGGACGCAGCGGGCTTAACGAAAGAGGATGTACCTGGGAGCTACACAGAGCTGCTGGATTTTCTGGAAAAATGGACGGAACGAATCGGGAAAAAGCCTGAGAAGAATATCTGTGTCGCAAACATGCCCTATTCGGGAAAGAATAGCTATGTTCGCTGGCTGCTGGATATGCTGATCAACTCGTGGGAGATGCAGCAGTATTACGCGGGAGAAAAGCTGAATTTTCATACGCCCGAGTTCATCGCGTTGCTGGAACGCACGCAGGATATCGGCATGCGGCTTGATGAGGCGGAGCCAAGTGAAAAGAAGCAAAGCATGCTGCAACTGTTTGAAAACTACAGCGGCGGGGAGCGTTACAACGCCGGCAGGGATTATGGCCTGTCCCACACCGTACCTTTCCGCATCACCCGCGACCAGCCCGAGCTGATGCGGGGAATTGCAGATATATCTGTCGTTCCTGCGGACAGCCGGTGGCTGAAGGAGACCATAGGCCGTATGGAAAATATCCTGGCGGACAGGGGCCTCAATGGGGGAGGGAATGCGGACCTTCTCACGGATGTAAAGCCGAGAACGCACAACCCCAAAGAGGCTTCCTCCCCCTCCACTGTCACGGCGGGGTATCTTAAAGACCTGGATAACTATACGGGCACAGTATGCTTTGCGCCAATGCTCACGTTCGAGATGCACGAGGACGCACTGGTGAAATTCTGGACGGGCCAACTGCCGGCGGAGAAGCTGGCGGCGCAGATCAGCGAGCCCAAGCGCGATCCAAACAAATAGGAGAA
>JAEWWY010000170.1 GCA_023458835.1 Bacillota bacterium | reverse complement strand
GCAGCATTGCCTGGACCATCCACAGGGCGACATCGTTTCCGCGCCCAACAACGTGCTGGCCATCTGCTATCTTCGGGCTTTGCTTCGCATAAACAGCGCCATGGTACCCGTGCCGGTACAGCGCCTGGGGGATTACCATGATACGGGCTGGCAGGAAGGTTTTGCATCCGCCACTGCCGCCCGCCAGGCCATCCGCCGCGGCGACTGGCATCAAATCGAAAAAATGATCCCGGGAGATGCGCTGCTGCTGCTTATGAAAGCGCTGGAGGGTGGCAACCTCCACCATCCGGAAACGCTGGATGTCCTGCTGCGGGAAAAGCTGCGCCATATAAGCGAAGAAAGGCTTCTCCAGTACCCTAATGTCAGCGAAGGGCTTGAGCACCGCATCATGCGCCTTTCCCCCCTGCACGTATCCCGCCAAAGCCTGCTTGCCGCCCTGAAGACAAAGCGGTATACCCATGCCCGGCTAAATCGGCTGCTGACGCACATCCTGCTGGACATGACAAAAGAGCGCCTGCAGGATTGCGTTCCCCGCTCCTTCCGCCTGCTTGGCTTCCGGTCATGCGCCCGGGCCTATTTGAATTCCCTGCCCAAGGGGCTTTTGTATACGAAGGCCGCCCGCCAGGAAAAGGATGCTTCCTTCCTCCTGGACATGGCGGCCTATGATCTTTGGTCGCTGGGTGCACACCTGCCCCTGGGATACGGCTACCGCCAACAGGTGGTGCGGGCAGGCGAAGCCGCCGTCTTATAACGGGGCGCCTTCGTCCAGATCCTTATGGGCAAAGGGCGTCTTCCCCGACTGCACATCCGCAAGCGTGTTACCACTGCCAAACAAAAGATATTTATAAGAGCATAACCCCTCCAATCCCATGGGTCCTCTGGCGTGGATCTTGCCAGTGGCGATCCCTACCTCTGCGCCAAAACCGTAGCAGAAGCCGTCTGCGAACCGGGTGGAACAGTTGTGGTACACCCCTGCGCTGTCCACAAGACTCATAAAGGTGCGCACCGCCTGCAAATCCTCCGCCACGATGGTATCCGTATGCCCGGAGCCGTAACGGTTGATATGGCGGATGGCCTCCCCCACGGAATCCACCACCTTGATCGAGAGAATATAGTCCAGGTACTCCTTTTCCCAGTCCTCTTCCGCCGCCGCCTCACAGGGGATGATGGCCCGCGTCCTTTCGCAGCCCCGCAAAACCACATTCCTTTGCGCAAGCGCCTGAGCCGCGGCAGGCAAAAAGGCCTCCGCAATATACGCATGCACCAGCAGCGTTTCCGCCGCATTACACACCGCCACGTACTGCGTTTTGGAATCCACCGTCACCTTGACCGCCATTTCAACATCAGCCGAAGCATCCACATATACATGGCATATCCCGTCCGCATGGCCCAACACCGGAATACGGCTGTTGTCCATGATATAGCGCACAAATTCATTGCTGCCCCTGGGAATGATTAAGTCAATGCAATCATCCATCTTCAGCATGTCCCGCACTTCTTCCCGGGTGGTGATGAGCGATGCCCAGCCGTCCGGCATTTGGGCCTCCCGGGCCGCCTCCAACAAGGCGTCCATCAGTGCCCGGTTGGTCCTTGATGCCTCCCGCCCGCCCTTTAAGAGCACGGCATTCCCGCTTTTCAGACACAGGGAAGCGATTTGCACCAGCGCATCGGGACGGCTTTCAAAGATCACACCCACCACGCCGATGGGGCAGGCCACGCGGTAGAGCTTGAGGCCCGGCATCAGTTCCCTGGCCAATTGCGTATGGCCCAAGGGGTCGGGCAAACCGGCCAGTGCCAACAATCCCTCTTGAACCGCGTTCAGCTTTTTTTCATCAAACAAGAGCCGCTTTTTCAGCGGCGCCGCCAAACCTTCTTCTTCCGCCTGCTTCCAATCCGCCTCATTGGCGGAAAAGATTTCTTTGCTGCGGCGCGCAAGGGCATCGGCCATCAGCTTCAAAGCGTTGTTTCTATCCTCAATACCCGACGCGGCAAGCGGAATCGCCGCTTCCCGAGCCGAAATTGCCATCTGTCTTGTATCCTGCATGGAGCGCGCCTCCCCTTAAGCGAAAATGTACATTCCATTATAAACAAAAAAGCGCCTCATTGCAATCGCATGACTCATGTGGTATAATACATTGCTACCGGCGAAACAAAGGAGGGGTTTGCATGCCGCGCGCAAAGGGCATCAAGCCCGTAGCCCAGAACAGGCGCGCCTACCACGATTTTTTCGTGGAGGAAACGTATGAATGCGGCCTTTGTTTGCAGGGTACCGAAGTAAAAAGCATCCGCCAGGGCAGGGTCAACCTTAAGGAAAGCTTTGCCATTGCCAGGAGCGGAGAAATTTTTGTGGAAGGGATGCACATCAGCCCCTATGAGCAGGGCAGCATCTTCAACCATGATCCGCTTCGGCCCAAGAAGCTGCTTATGCACAAGAGCGAGATCCGCAAGCTTGCCGGCCAGGTACAGCGCCAGGGGTATGCCCTTGTTCCCCTGCAGATCTACCTGAAGGACGGGCGGATGAAGCTGGAACTGGGGCTATGCAAGGGCAAACATCTGCACGACAAGCGCGACGACGAGGCCGACAGGGATGCAAGGCGAGACATCCAGCGGGCCATGCGCAGCCACAACCAGGGCGAATAGCCAACCGAACATGGGGGTGTACTGGTTTCGACGGGGGTTGTCGAGGGTATGGTAAGCGAGCCGTGGACCCTGGCCACGTTAAAACGGGGAAAAACAATAACTGACAATAATCAACTCGCTTTCGCGGCTTAATGCCGCGACGTCGGACCGCATCTCCCGCGAGTGCGGAGCCCGGCGTCATTATCGCGGGGCACGGGCCCGTTCAAGCTTTGTGACGAAGCCGGCATTGATGAAGCTACCGAAACCGTAAGCCCGCCTAAGGGCGTACGGCAGGGGGAATCTTAAAACTTAGGCTGCGCTCGGAGAAAACCTTATCAGCGAGCTTTCGGACAGGAGTTCGATTCTCCTCACCTCCACCAAATCTGAAACCACCTATTGATAAAAGGAATTTTATCAGCAGGTGGTTTTTGAGTTGCGCGAAACCCATTGAAATCACTCACTTTTTTGACAGTTCTGTGTTTGCGTTGTAGCAATACCTGATGCTTTCAAAGGGCCATTATTGAATGCGACGGGACACGAACCCACGCCTTTGGAAGGCAAAGATTTAACGATTTGACCTCAGGGGTGTGCATCTTTGCAC
>JAEWWY010000169.1 GCA_023458835.1 Bacillota bacterium | reverse complement strand
GCATATTTCACTCTGGACCATGTGTCGCCGCGGCTCACCACCGTCACGTATGCGTTTTGCGGGATGGTGCATAGGATGGCGCTGCCCGTCTTGCCCTGGGTGCGCATGTTCAGGGAACCTTGCTGGGTGGTAACCTTGGCATAAGTAACTTGAGGCTCCTGCGGCTCTTGCTTATCGTCAAACAGAAGATACTGCGTCATTGCAAAGCCGGAGATGCCTGAATACCGCACAGCGCACCAGGTACCGCCTTTCTGGGTAACGATCACGCTTTCCCCTTTGGGTATCTCCAACAGGATAGCCGCCTCCTGGCTGGCCGTTTCCCGAAGGTTCAGGGTGCTGGCAGTGGGGTTGGCAACAGCCTCCACTTCCCCTTCCCCAAGGGGCGGATCTTCCTCAGGTGCCGGGCCCGGCTCCCCGGTCATGGCCAGGTAGGAGGTAACGATATACCCCGTGATGTCCTGATATTTGATCTTGCACCACACGCCATCGTTGCGCAGAACAGTTACATTCGTGCCATGGGGCAGCCTTGTAAGCACCGTGCCGCTGGTAGAGGGCGTGGCGCGCAGGTTTACGGTTCCGCTGCCGCTTTCAAGCGTGACTACCGCGCCGTTGCTGCCTGGGTCCACCGTCTCCCCGGGATAAGCGGAGGAGAACTTCAAAAAGTCGGTGGAAGCGTAAGCGATGATGGCCCCGTACTGAACATACGCCCACTGGCTTGTTTTGCTGAACACCGACAGCACAGCTCCGGAAGGGGCGGTGCCTACAATGGTGGCCGTGGCATTCCCCTGCGCCCGAAGATTCAGGTATTGGGAGGCCGTAACAGTGGCGTATTCGGTGCCTTCCGTGGGCTTCTTATCGGTAGTTTCCGGCGCCGTGCCGGAAATGGTCAAAGCGCTTGACTGCACATAGCCGCTGATGCTGCCGTACTGGATAAAGGCCCATCCGTCCTTCACGGACCACACCTTTACGGGTACGCCGTGGGGTACGGTGCCCAGAATGGGAGACGTGGCGCTGGGCTCCTTGCGGATGCCCAAAAGATCGGATGAATTCACCAATTTTACGATGGCGGAAGCCGGGGCATCGTTGCCTTCGATATCCGCGGGATTCTCCACCGTCGTCTCCTCCTGGGATTCCTGGCCTGAGACGATGGGGCTTAAAATCGTAGTGGTGAAGTTGTGCTGCACGCGTTTGCAGCCTTCGTAATAGAAGCCGACGATCTGGTCGTAGGTATAGCCAAGGCGGCCCATCTGCATGGCCCCGCGCTGGCTTAAGCCTACGCCGTGGCCGTAGCGCCTGGCATTCAGGATGAAGTTGCTGCCGGATTTTGAAACCGTCCACAGCTCATTGTTGGAAGAAGCGATGCTCATGCCCAGCATGCCTTCCAAATCACCGAAGATGTCGCAAGTCACAGTGGCCGGAACCTCTACCGTAGCGCCAGAGCTGTTCTTGGTGCGCACGGTGAGGCCGAAATCCATTTTTGTATACAGGCGGCTGGGATCGGCATATTTGGGCGTATGGGGCGTGATGCTGTTGATCTTCGTTACCGTCACCACGGAGACGCTGCCGCTATACCCCATGCTCTGCACCGCGGAAGCGGCCTTGGCGTTGAGCAGCGTCCTCAAAGAAGCATTCTGGCTCCCGCTCAGTCCGTCTCCATAGACGGTGGCGGTCATTTTTCTGGAGTCGGGGTTGGCCAAGTCAAAAGGATCATCCTTTACATTCAAATAGCTGTAACCGGAGCCGCCCCAGATATTTTTGCTGGCCTCCGTCTGCCCGCCGTTGGAAGCGGTATAGAAGGTACCCGTCAGGCTGGATCCATTCATGACCACGATGCCCTTTGTGCCATCCACAGCAGCCCTGCAGTTGGCATTTCCGCTGGGGGTGCCCCTGTATACCTGATCGCTGGTGGTATCCACCACGTCGTAAATTGAGCCGGTGCGGCTTTGCATGGCCCGCAGCGTATACGTTCTGGCAGCGATGGCCTGGGCCTTGAGGGCCTCGATATGGGCGCTGTTGCCCATTTCGTAAGGCAGTACGCCGTACAGATAATACTCGATGTAAATATAGGCGACGGTATACAGCTTGTAACCGCCGCTCACCTTGTCCACGATAAAGCGCAAATCTCCCGGATAGGGATTGGCAGTGGATTCGGCGATGATCAGGCCATTGGAGCCGCTGGTGTTATGGCGGCGCAGCGCAAACTGGCTGCCCATATCGGTGGTGACACCGTTTCTTGTGATGGACAGCTTGCCTGTGCTGCTGCTGAAATTGACGGTAATCTTTTCTCCGCTGGAAAGCGCCTGGCTGGAACTGCCGTTGATGCTGTAGCTGCCAGCGGCGGTAATGTTCAGCTTGCTGGGATTGCCCAGGGATGACAGGTACACCCGTACCATGCCGTTGGTGGAAGTTGTAAGGGCAACCAGCGGCGCCGATTTTACCTCCACGTCGGCAGCGGCGGCGCTGCCCAGCATGCAGACAAGCAGCGACATCAAAATAAAAAAGCCCAATATTCGGAGCTTTCCCTTTTTGTTTATAACGGTCATGCGGTTCATCCTCCCGGAGGCCATCTTCGGTAGGCCAAATTTGGCAGCCTGCGCCCTTCCTCCTGTGTAAACCATTAAAAATCGAATGAAATAAAATCTTCATACTTTTGTAACTTATTGCATTGTAGCACACAAATGCCTCCCCTGTCTACATATCTCTTGAAAAAAGCTTGTAAATTAAGCCGCCGGATGTGTTTTTACATGCCGGCAGCCTGAAAAACGCTTCCCCTACACCATATGCGGATGTCATCCGTCCGTCACAAAGCCAACGGATCATCCCGAAGCGATGGCAAATAAAATCAAATAAAGCCCCCTGCCGGATGGACAGGAGGCTTTAGAAAGAAATCGTTTTATTCCTGCGCGGGGGCACCCACGGGGCAAACATCGGCACAAGCGCCACAATCGATGCACTTTTCGGGATCGATTTCGTACTTGCTTTCACCTTCGGAAATCGCCTGCACGGGGCATTCGGGCTCACAAGCGCCGCAGTTGATGCACTCATCAGAAATTTTGTATGCCATGGTGGATTCACCTCCTTGTATGCCATCAATGACAAAATACAGTAAAACTGCCTTGACTATCATAGCACGCCGCAAAAGCAATTGCAAGCCATAATACGGAAAGTAAAAACGAAATCAAGGCTCGTTACGGATGATCCTCTTCCCCGTTGCCGATTTCCGGGGCATCCTCCATCAAATCCGGAAAGGTCAGAAGATCATCGGGATTCCCCTCGGCTTCTTCCGGTGCCAGCGTAAAATCTTCATCTTCCCCGGCCCCTTCCAGGAATTCCTCCGGAAGATCATCGTCCTGCTGGTTGGCGGCACGCATGGCGCTATCCACCGCCAGAAGCCAGGGGGAAACAGAAGCGTGCCTCGGTTCTTCCACGGCGCCTGCAACAGGCTTCACGGGGCGCTCCTTCCTGGGCGGGCGGGCTTCCGCGGGGCCTTCCCTGGGTGCGGCCTGAACCGCCTCCGGCGCCCCCTGCTGGGCAACGCGCTGCACATCGGAAAGAGGATAATCCTTCAGCTCGCTGGAGTCGCCCTTTTGTACCCTCACCCGCACCGTTTCCTTGATTACATTCACATCCCACACTACGCCGCGGCCATCGGGCACGATCACTTCCTTGCCCACCTTGGGCATGCGCTTGCGGGTCATCTCGTAGTTGTCCTGCTCATATTTCAGGCAGCACATCAACCGGCCGCATACGCCGGAAATCTTGGTGGGATTCAGGGAAAGATTCTGCTCCTTGGCCATCTTGATGGACACGGGCTGAAAATCGCCCAGAAAGCTGCCGCAGCAGATGGGCCGCCCGCAGGGGCCAAGGCCCCCCAGCATCTTCGCTTCGTCCCGGACCCCGATCTGCCGGAGCTCAATGCGGGTTTTGAATACGGAAGCCAGGTCCTTGACCAGGGAACGGAAATCCACCCGGCCATTGGCGGTGAAATAAAACAATATCTTTGAATTGTCAAAGGTATATTCAACGCTGACCAGCTTCATGTCCAGCTTATGCTCGGCGATCTTGCGCTGACAGACAGCATAGGCTTCCCGCTCGTTCTTTTCATTTTCCTGGGCGTGCTGGATATCATCCGCGGAAGCGATTCGGATCACCTGCTTCAAGGGCGCGATGATCTGATCATCGTCAATCTCCCGCACCCCGGTGACCACTTCGCCAAACTCAACACCCCTGGCTGTTTCCACGATTACATAATCCCCGGCGGACGGCCATAAAGCGCCCGGGTGGAAAAAATACAGCTTGCCCGCATTTTTGAAGCGGACGCCGATTACAGTTGCCATGCTTTGATTTCCTCCGTTATTTTAAGCAGCAGTTCCTCCAGAACCGCCTGCCAGCTTACTTGGCTTGATTTGCGCCGCCGGGCCAGAAAGACGGCGTCCATCAGTCTTTGCAGCGATGGAATAGGTGCTTTTTCCCCCGCCAAACACCAGCGCTGCGGGAACCCATCCAGCGCCTTTCTATCGCGTTGGCCCAAACGCGTCAGCAATACTTCCCGGACAAGGCTTTCCACCATATCCAGAAAGCCGTCCGCCTGTTCCTTCTCCTCCCGCATGGAATGGCTGATGGGAAAGATATCTTTGGCGCTCTCTACAGAAAAGACCGTTTGCAGCACCTTCCTGCGCAGTTCCCCGTAGCCGGGATCCCTATACAGCGCAAGCGCTGTGCCGATGCTCCCTCCGCTGGAAAGGAACAAATCCTCTACCCGTTCCTCAGGCACGCCGTTTTTCACTAAAACGGCCTCCATCTCCTCCTGCGTCCAAGGCGGGATGGGCCTTTGGCGGCAGCGGGATACCACGGTGGGCAAAAGGGAGGAACCCTCCTCCGCCGTAAGGAGAAACACCGTATCTCCCGGCGGTTCCTCCAGCGTTTTCAAAAGACAGTTTTGAGCCTGGGCGGTCATCTTTTCCGCCCGCTCAATCAGGATCACGCGCAGGCCGCCCTCGTAGGCATGCTCCCCCGTCAGGCGCACAGCTTCCCGGATCACATCCACGCCAATGGATTTTTCCCCGGTGATCACCTTCACATCCGGGTGTGTCCCGGCCAGGAAACGAATGCAGGGGGGGCATGAAAAGCAGGGCTTTGCATCCCCTGCGCACAGCAGAGCCATGGCGCACTGGGCAGCCAGCGTTCTTTTGCCTACACCCCGGGGTCCGGTAAATAAATAAGCATGCACGGCACCACCCATGGCAAACTCCTGAATCAACCTACGGAAAAGAGCGCCCGGCCGGATATTCTCCGCAATGCCGGACGCGCTCTCCTTTCCATGGCGGGCCGCATCAGACAAGGAAACCACCTTTCCGCAAGGCTATGCCTACAGCTTTACGAACTGATCCACCGTCAGCACAAAGATGGTGGCTCCCCCTACCATCACCTCGATGGGATAGGGTGAATATACGCCGGATACCCCGGCCATAGAGGTAGGTGATGTGGCGATCTGCTTGCGGCTCTTGCAAACCTTTTCAATGACGGCCATGGCGCTGTCAAACCTGTCATCTTCCACGCCCACCAGGAGCGTTGTGTTTCCAGCCCGCAAAAAGCCGCCGGTGGTAGCCAGTTTCGTTACGCCGAAGCCGTCATTCATCAGTTGGCTGATCAACCGGGAAGCGTCTTCGTCCTGTACAATGGCCACGATCAGTTTCATGAAACTACCTCCTTTCGGATCGAATTCATAGATGTTTGTACCATCTTATGTTCAGTATACAACAAAGAGAAGGAAAAATCAAATGAGGCGGCAGAGCTTAAGCTTCCTGCAAAAAATGCCGCACCAGCCGCACCGAGTTTTCCGCGGCGTGCTTCACAAATTTCAAGAAATCCGCGTCTGAGCTGCCGTCCGCATTGTCGGATATGGCCCGGACAATGGCACAGGGCACGCTGTTCACATGGCATACATGGGCCACCGCGCCGCCCTCCATTTCGCAGCAGAGGGCGTCAAACTGCTCCCGCACACGGTCCCTGCGCAAAGTATCATGCAAAAACTGATCGCCCGTAGCAATCCCGCCAAAGGCGCCCTTGATATCCGGGAGTGCCCAAAGGGCGCGGCGGAGCTTATCCGCAAGGGTATCATCCAACGGCAGGCGTATCAAATTAACGCCGGAGATATAGCCCGGCGGATCGCCCAAGGGTGTTGTATCCATATCATGCTGAACGGCATAGGTGCCTACCACCACATCGCCGATGGATACCTTATCGCTCAGCGACCCGGCCACGCCCAAGTTCAAAACTGCCTCGGGATGATAGTATTGGATCATTGCCTGGGGACAAAGCGCGGCGTTCACCTTCCCCGGTCCGCACACGCACAACACCGCCTGGCGGCCCCATAAGAAGCCCGATTGGAATTCCACGCCGCCCAAATGATTGGTTTGACCCTTTTCAAGCGCCGCCGCAATGAGCTCCATCTCCACCTTCATGGCACTGATCAAACCAAGCATGGCTTTATTCCCCCACCGCAGACTGTGATTTTCACATTATAATGGGATGATGCACGGCCTGTCAACCGCGCCTATGGCGCAAAAATCGCAAAAATTTTTGTTTTTCAAAATCAAGCCCTTGAATTTCCCTTCATGCCATGATATGATAATTCGCGTGGTTGACACGCGCTTGCGCTGGCCATGGCGGCCTGAGATAAAGTGCCG